>SKMI01000192.1 GCA_007121115.1 Paracoccaceae bacterium
CTTTCCCATGACTTCGCCAATCCAACAGGTATAAGCGCGATGCCGCTTTGTGCGCCGCATGTCGCCGCTTGCTGCACAAACCAGCGCCATGTGTGCGCTAACATATGCACTCCACGCAAGGCGGGTCTTCCGCAATGATAATTGTTCTGCACCGCAGCATGCCCCATATCCGTCCGTGAGAAACGCAACACGGACGCAAGGAGCACGGACATGCCGACGATCCTCACCCAGATCCAGGACCGCCTGCGCAAGCGCGCGGCCTATCGCAGAACCGTCAACGAACTGCGCAGCATGCCGCTGGACACGGCCATCGACCTCGACTTCTGGCACGAAGATGCCGAGCGGGTCGCCCGGCGCGCGGTCTACGGATACTGAGATACGTAGCCGGGCAAGCGCCCGTTCAGCCCAGTTTGGAAATCAGCGCGCGATGCACCGTTTCGGGCACGAAGCGGGTGACATCGCCGCCCAGCCGGGCGATCTCCTTGACCAGTTTCGAGGCGATCGCCTGGTGCCGGGCCTCGGCCATCAGGAACACCGTCTCCACGGTGTCATCAAGCGCCCGGTTCATCCCGACCATCTGATATTCGTATTCGAAATCCGCGACCGCCCGCAGGCCGCGGACGATGACCTGCGCGCCCACATCGCGGGCGCAGTCGATCAGCAGGTTCTCGAACGGATGCGCAATGATCTGGACCCCGGTGCGCGCGGACAGGGGCGCGGCCTCGGCCTCGATCATGGCAACACGCTCTTCCAGCGTGAACAATGGCCCCTTGTCGCGGTTGATCGCCACCCCGATCACCAACCGGTCCACAAGCCGACAGGCCCGGGTGATGATGTCCACATGCCCCATGGTCAGCGGGTCAAAGGTCCCGGGATATAGCCCCACACGCATGCTTCCCCTCCGTCCTGCCCGCGTCCATACCGCGCGCGTTTCACGTCCGGGGCACGCAACAATATTGCGCTAACGGATGCAAGGGGTGAAATCCCCCGACCCGTTCAGTAGCCCATGATCATCCCGGTCAGCGCGTCCTTTTCCAGTTGAAGCTCGGACAAACGCGCCGCCACCACATCGCCGATCGAGATCAGGGCGACGAGCCGCGTGCCCTCCATCACCGGGATGTGCCGGAAGCGCTTCGCGGTCATGGTCTGCAGGATAAGATCGGCGCTGTCTTCGGGCGTGCAGCCATAGACGTTGCGGGTCATCACACTGTCCACCGTGTCCGACATGCAGCCGGGGCCCCGCTTGCCCAGTTCGCGCACGATGTCACGCTCGGACAATATCCCCTCCACCGTTTCCCCATCGCCCGAGACCACCACCGCCCCGATCCGCTTTTCGGACAACAGCGCGGCGGCGTCCGACAGCGAGCTGCCCGGGGCTACGGTGATGACCCCCTGGGTCGGTTTTCCCTTCAATATCTGACTGACAAGCATCTGCGCCTCCTCCGCCTCTGTCGCCACGCGCGATTGAAATCCGCCACCATCCAAGCCTCGGACACGGCAGCAAAGCTGTCAAGCAACACTCGTCCGGAAGCGCCGATCGCCGCGCGCGCCAGCGCGCGGCCCGGCCCAACCGGAGCGGTCGCATCTTCGATGCGGCCAGCGACGGGCGGGAGCCCCCTTTTCCCGAAGCGCGTTATTCCGCCGCCCGCGCCATCGGGTTGTTGGGATGCGATGTCCAGTCGCCATGATCGTCACTCACCGTGTCCCCCGTGCGCGGGTCCACCACGCCAGCGGGCAGGCGCTCCATCGTGATGCAGTTCTCCACCGGACAGACATTGACGCACAGGTTGCAGGCCACGCATTCTTCGTCGATCACATCGAACACGCGGTCGGGCGACATGGAAATCGCCTGATGGCTGGTGTCCTCGCAGGCCGCGAAACACCGCCCGCACTTGATGCAGAGGTCCTGATCGATCCGCGCCTTGGTGACGTAGTTAAGGTTCAGATACTGCCAGTCGGTGACATTGGGCACCGCCCGGCCCTGCAACTGCTCCAGCGTCATCCCCTTCTGGTCCAGGTAAAGCGACAACCCCGCCGTCAGCTCCTTGATGATCCCGAACCCATAGGTCATGGCCGCGGTGCAGACCTGCACATTCCCGGCCCCAAGCGCCAGAAACTCCGCCGCATCGCGCCATGTGGTCACCCCGCCGATGCCCGAAATGGGCAGATCCGCAAGCGCCGGGTCGCGTGCGATCTCCGCCACCATGTTCAGCGCGATGGGCTTCACCGCCGGGCCGCAATAGCCGCCATGCGCGCCCTTCCCGTCGATGGATGGCTCGGGCGAGAAATTGTCCAGATCGACCGAGGTGATCGAACTGATCGTGTTGATCAGCGACACCGCATCCGCGCCGCCGCGCTTCGCCGCTTCCGCCGGTTTGCGTATATCGGTGATGTTGGGGGTCAGCTTGACGATGCAGGGCATGCGCGAATGCGTCTTCACCCAGCGCGTCACCATCTCGATATACTCGGGCACCTGCCCCACGGCGGACCCCATGCCGCGCTCGCTCATCCCGTGCGGGCAGCCGAAATTCAGCTCCACCCCGTCGGCCTCGGTGTCCTCCACCCGCTTCAGGATGGCTTTCCACGACTCCTCGTCACATGGCACCATCAGAGACACCACCATCGCCCGGTCCGGCCAGTCGCGCTTGACCTGCTTGATCTCGCGCAGGTTGGCCTCCAGCGGGCGATCAGTGATCAGTTCGATGTTGTTGAGCCCCAGCAGTCGGCGGTCCGCGCCCCAGACCGCACCATAACGCGGCCCGTTGACGTTGACGATGGGCGGCCCCTCGGCCCCCAGCGTCTTCCACACCACCCCGCCCCAGCCCGCCTTGAAGGCGCGCACCACGTTGTACTCCTTGTCCGTGGGCGGGGCCGAGGCCAACCAGAACGGGTTCGGCGACTTGATCCCCAGGAATTCGCTTGTCAGATCGGCCATGTCCTTGCCCTCCTCAGCCCATCAGCCGTGCATGAATGTCGGCGGCGGCATCGCGCCCCTGCGCCACGGCGGTCACGGTCAGATCCTCGCCGCCCGCGGTGCAGTCGCCCCCGGCCCAGACCATGGGGACCGAGGTCTTGCCCGCCCCCTCGACGGCGATCTTGCCACCCTCGACCACCAGCCCCTCGGGCGCCCCGTCCAGCGTCTGACCGATGGCCCGGAACAGCTGATCCGCCGGCAGCCGGAACCGCTCGTCGCCCGGCGCCAGCCCGTTCGGCCCTTCGACCGAGTAGGCGAATTCCACCTCGCGCACCGCACCGTTTCCGTGCACCGCCATGGGCATCGCGCCGGTGATGATCTTCACCCCGGCCGTCGCCGCATGATCCAGCTCATAGTCCGAGGCCGACATCCGCTCCCGCCCGCGCCGATAGACCATGGTCACATGCTCGGCGCCCAGCAGCTTCGACTGCACGGCGGCATCCACCGCCGTCATGCCGCCGCCGATCACAACCACATGGCGGCCCACCGGCAGGGCGGCCAGATCACCGGCTTGCCGCAACTCGGCGATGAAATCCACCGCATCGCGCACGTTGCCCCGGTCATCCCCGGACACGCCCAGCGCGTTCACACCACCCAGCCCCATGCCCAGAAACACGGCATCGAACTCCCCGCGCAGCCCGTCGAGCGTGATGTCCCGCCCCAGCGTCATGCCATGCCGCAGGGTGATCCCGCCGATGCCCAGGATCCACTCCACCTCTTCCTGCGCA
Organism: Paracoccaceae bacterium; assembly: GCA_007121115.1. Classification (GTDB taxonomy): domain Bacteria; phylum Pseudomonadota; class Alphaproteobacteria; order Rhodobacterales; family Rhodobacteraceae; genus Rhabdonatronobacter. Next base: position 3,703 of record SKMI01000192.1, read on the forward strand.
AAACCATGCGGGGTCTTGTAGGCGGCGATCCCGTATTCGTTCAGCCCCCCGGGCTTTTCCCGCGCCTCGAAGATCACCACGTCATGGCCTTCACGCGCCAGCGCATGCGCGCAGGCCAGCCCCGCCGGCCCCGCGCCGACCACGGCAACGCGCTTGCCGGTGCCTTCAGCCCGCGCGTAGGGATGCCCGCCTTCCGCCATCAGCCGGTCCGTGGCATAGCGCTGCAACCGACCGATCTCCACCGGCTGGCCTTCGGCCATCTCGCGCACGCAGGCGCCTTCGCACAGCGTCTCGGTCGGGCAAACCCGCGCGCACATGCCGCCCAGAATGTTCTGGTCGAAGATCGTCTTGCCCGCCGCCTCGGGCTGGCCCGCCTGGATCTGGCGGATGAACAGCGGAATGTCGATTTCCGTGGGACAGGCCGTGATGCAGGGCGCATCATGGCAAAAATAGCACCGATCCGCCGCCACCATCGCCTCGTGCGGGTCAAAATCCGGGTAGATATCGTCGAAATTGCGCGCGTAATCTTCGGCGCTCAGGCGTCCGGGCACGATCCCGGGCGTGGTCATGCTGGTCACTGGCTGTCTCCCCGTCAGGACTGGCTCGCCCTTGATCCTGCCACAGGGTCAAATTTTATCAAACGATAAAATTTATGCACCGGCCCCTTCATCTTGCCGAAAATACCCTCAGGGGGCGGACGCGCCGCAAGGCGCGTCCTGGGGGCGGAACGCCCCCGCGCACCGGGCTTGCCCGGTGCCCTTGCAAAAAGGGACAGGCCGCGCCCCGCGCGGCCTTCCGCTTGACAACAGCCGAGAGTTCAGCGCGCCGCCAGCGCGTCCTGCAAGAGCCCGCGCAAAGTATCGCCCGGCACATCGTCGCAGACAAAGGCCGCGCCGATATCGCGGGCCAGCACGAAGCGCAGCCGCCCGTCGATGACCTTCTTGTCCTGCCCCATCAGCGCCACCAGCGCCTCGGCCCCCGGCAGATCGCCGGGGATATCGGCCAGATCGGCCTTCATCCCCATGCCGCGCAGGTGCGCGCGCACGCGCGACGGCACCTCCTGCGCACAAAGCCCCATGCGCGCGGACAGATCGAAAGCCAGCGCGCAGCCGATGGCCACACCCTCACCATGCAGCAGCCGGTCGGAATAGCCCGTCGCCGCCTCCAGCGCGTGGCAGAAGGTATGGCCGAGGTTCAGCAGCGCCCGCTCGCCGGTCTCGAACTCGTCGCGCGCGACGATCCCGGCCTTCATCTCCACCGACCGGCGGACGGCGTGCTGCCGCGCCGCCGTATCGCCCGCCGCCAGCGCCGGGCCATGCGACTCCAGCCACTCGAAGAACGGCGCATCGCCCAGCAGCCCGTATTTCACCACCTCGCCATAGCCCGCCAGCAAGTCGCGTTCGGGCAGGCTGTCCAGCAGCCCGGTGTCTGCCAGCACCAGTACCGGCTGGTGGAACGCGCCGACCAGGTTCTTGCCCTGGGCGGTGTTGATCCCGGTCTTGCCACCCACGGAACTGTCCACCTGCGCCAAGAGCGAGGTCGGCAGTTGCACGAACCGCACGCCCCGGCGCAACACCGCCGCCGCGAAGCCCGCCAGATCGCCGATCACCCCGCCGCCCAGCCCCAGCACCAGATCGCGGCGTTCCACCTGCGCGCTCAGCAGCCACTCCACCGCGCGCGAGAACTGCGTCCACCCCTTGGTCCCCTCCCCGGGCGGCAGGCGCAGGGCGACCATTTCGATCCCCTCCGACGCCAAGCCCGCCCGCAGGGTCTCCAGATGCAGCGCCGCCACGCGGTCGTCGGCCAGCACCGCCAAGCGCGGGCGGTGCAGCAGCGGCGCCAGATGCGCCCCCGCCCCGGCCAGCAGTCCCGGACCGATCAGAACCTCGTAGCTGCGCGCGCCCAACGCGACGCTGACCCGGTCCGGCCCCTGTGCCCCTTCCGCGCTCATGTCCCCTCCACCACACTGGGATGCTGCGCCAGCGCCGCAATCACCCGCTCCGCCATGGCCGCCACCGACAGGCCCGGCAGCGAATCGACCACCACCTCGGCCTGCGCATAATGCGGGCTGCGGGCGGCCAGCAATTCGGCCAGCGTTTGGCGCGGGTTCTCGGTGTGCAGCAGCGGGCGCGTGGTCTTGCCCTTCACCCGCGACCACAAGAGGTCCAGATCCGCACGCAGCCAGACCGCCAGCCCCAGATCCGAGATCAGCGCCCGCGTCTCGGCGTTCAGATAGGCCCCGCCGCCCACGGACAGCACGCAGGGGCCATCGCGCATCAGCCGCGCGATCACCTCGGCCTCGCGCCGCCGGAAGAATGCCTCGCCGTCGCGTTCGAAGATCTCGGCGATCGTCATCTGCGCGGCGCGCTGGATTTCTTCGTCCGAATCCTGAAACGGCACCGCCAGCCGCCGCGCCACTTCGCGGCCCACGGCGGTCTTGCCCGCGCCCATCATGCCAACCATGACCACCGTGCGGCGCAGCCTCATGCCGACCCTCCCCGCAAGCCACGCGCTCCGCCGCTGCACAAGAAAACTTCACTTTGCATTCCCTCTCAATGACGCGATAGTACGCCAAGTTCCAGAGCCAAAGCGCCCCTGCTCATGAAGGCGCGGCGCGGGACACGCGCTGTCGCGCCGCGCAGGCCGCAGGTGTCGAACGCCGCGCGCCGGGGCTGTGGGGGCAGGCAGGGGCAGACAGGAAGGACAGGCACCATGCGCCACATCATCAAGCTGGTTCTGGTTCTGGCCCTGCTCGGCGGTATCGGGCTCGTTGCCTTTGCATTCGTGGGCGATCTGTCGCCCGAACGCACGGAAGTCATCCTGCCGGTGGATCTGAATGGCTTCTGACCGGCCTGTTCCCGTCTGGCGGCGCGTGGTCGCGGGGGTTGGTCTCGCCACAGCGCTGGCGTCAGGGCTGCCCGCCCCACCGGCGCAGGCGCAGGCGCAGTCTGCCGGATCGCAGGATGCGCCCGGGCGCCCTCTGGAAGCCCCGTTTGCGCATCCCTTGACTGCAGAACCCGTGACGTCGGTCGGTGCGCGCGACGATGATCCGCTTTCGGCCATCGACTGGCTGTCCAACAGCTTCACGGCCTTGCCGTTGCTGCCCGGCGCCGGTGCGACCGAGGGCCACGACGCCTCGGACGGGATCCGGGACGAACGGATCGAAGTGCATGTCCTGGGCTCCGACACCGCCGAGGTCGTGGGGCTGTTCCCCGCCGAACGCGTGGGGCTGCGGCGCGATTTCTGGGGCGCCACCCCGGTCGATGAAGTCGTCGCCCGCCTGCACGGGTTGCGCATCGATACCCTGCCCGCGGCGCAGACGCTGATCCTGCGCATCCTGCTGGCCGAGTTCGACCCGCCCCTCTCGCCCCTGGAAGAGCCCGCAGATGCCGAAGACCCGGAGCACGCAGGCCCCGGGACAACGCCCGACGATCCGCTGCTGCTGGCCCGCGTTGACGCCTTGCAGAGCTTCGGCGCGCTGGAGCAGGCGCTGCAACTGGTCGACTCGGGCGCGCGGATGACGCCCCGGTTGTGGGCGCGCTGGTTCGACCTGGCGCTGCTTCTGGGCGAGGAAGAGCGCGCCTGCAGCGCGCTCGAAGGCCAGCCCCGGCTGGGCCCCGGCGATGCCGCCCGCATCTATTGCCTGGCGCGGCAGGGCGACTGGGCGGCGGCCATGCTGGGCCTGCAGACGGCGCAGACGCTGGGCGGGCTCGATCCCACCGATGCTGCGCTGCTGGCGCGGTTTCTCGATGCCGAAGACGCGGATGTCGCCACCACCGACCCGGTCCCGCAGATCGAAACCCCGCTCCAGTGGCGCATCCTGGAAGCCATCGGCGAGCCGGTCTATACCCACGCGCTGCCCGTGGCCTTTGCCCATGCCGATCTGCGCGGCACCGCCGGGTGGCGCGCGCAGATCGAAGCCGCCGAACGGCTGACCCGCACCGGCGCGCTGGAACCCAACCGCCTGCTGGGGCTCTACACTGGCGCGCGCGCCGCCGCCTCGGGTGGGATCTGGGACCGGGTGTCCGCGGTCAACCTGTTCGAACGGGCGCTGGAGGCGGGCGAGCCCGAAGCCATCGGCACGGCGCTGGAGCGGCTGTGGCAACAGGCGCAGGCGGGGGAACTGGAAACCGCCTTTGCCGCGCTCTTTGCCCCGCGCCTGGACCCGGCGGCGCTGTCCGGGACGGCACAGCGGATCGCCTATGAGATGGCGCTGCTGGGCCCCGACCCGGTCGCCGCGGCCGAAGGACCGCGGCCCGAAGGCGCCCACGCCGCCTTCCTCGCCGCGATTGTGACCGGCCACCCGGACGCTTCGCTGGCCGCCCAGGTCCCGAACCGCGCCACCGCCGAAGCCATCGCCGCCGCGCTGGCACCCGCCGAGGCCGCCGACGTACCGGTACCCGAGGCCATGGCGGCACGGATCGCCGAAGGGCATCACGGCGACACGGTGCTGGCGGCGCTGGAGCGGTTGGCCGACGGCGCCGCTGGCGACCTGCGCGCCCTGACCGAGGCGCTGGCCACGCTTCGGGCGCTGGGGCTGGACAACGTGGCCCGGCGCGCAGCGCTGGAAGCGATGATCCTGCAGCGGACGGGCTGAGCCATGCCGGACCGCACCACCCCCGATGCACCCGCCGCTGAACTGCACCTGATCTCGCGGTTTCTGGAAGCGGCCGCGGCGGAAGCGGGGGCGGCGCGTAACACGCTCCTGGCCTATGGCCGCGACCTGCGCGATTTCGGGGACTGGTGCGCGCGGCGGGGGCTGGGTCTGCTCGGCGCCGACCGTGAAGCGATCGAAGCCTATCTGATCGACTGTGACGCGCAGGGGCTGGCGCGGGCGACCCGGGCGCGGCGGTTGTCCTCGATCCGCCAGTTCTGCCGCTTTGTCCATGACGAGGGGCTGCGCGCCGACAACCCCGCCCTGCGCATCGCCGGGCCGGGCAAGGCGCGGCGCCTGCCCGGCACGCTGGATCATGCCGAGGTCGAGCGCCTGCTGGCCGCCGCTGGCCAGACCGGGCGCGGCAAGGCCGAGCGGTTGCGCAACGCCTGCCTGATGGAACTTCTTTACGCCACCGGACTGCGGGTGAGCGAGCTGGTCAGCCTGCCGGTGTCCGCCGCCCGCGGCGACCCGCGCATGATCCTGGTGCGCGGCAAGGGCGACAAGGAACGCATGGTGCCGCTGTCCGAGCCTGCCCGCGCCGCGCTGCGCGCCTGGCTCGCGCATTGGGACGCGGAGGCGAGCGCGCTCCGCGCGCGCCGCCTGCCGGTCCCCAGGCAGCTGTTCCCGGCGCGCGGCAAGGCCGGGCACCTGAGCCGGGTGCGCTTCTTCACACTCCTGCGCGAGATCGCCGTGACCGCCGGACTGGAGCCTTCGCGGATCAGCCCGCATGTGCTGCGCCATGCCTTTGCCACGCATCTGCTGGCCGGTGGCGCCGATCTGCGGTCGATCCAGACGCTGCTGGGCCATGCGGATGTCTCCTCGACCGAAATCTACACCCATGTGCTGGAGGAACGGCTTCAACGGCTGGTGCTGGACCATCACCCGCTGGCCAAGTGACCGGTGGAAGCGCCCGCTCGGCGAACCTCCCACCCACCCTTCCCGGCCCGCCTCGCGGGCGCTGGTCCTGCTGACGCAGGACCGGACTTGGGTCGATGCTGGGGGCACGCCTTCGCCGCTGTCGCAAGACGGTGCAGCTTCATCTTGCCAAAAATACCCAAGAGCCGACGCCCGAACAATGCGCGCGGGTTTGCAGGCGCGCGCGCCTGCGTCATGCCGTGTCGGCCAGCAGCGCCAGCGCCTCGGCGTGAACGGCGGCATTCGCGGCGGCAATCACCTGCCCGCCCGCAGCCGCCGGGCCGCCCTTCCAGTCGGTGACGATCCCGCCCGCGGCCTCGATCACGGCGAGGGGGGCGGCGATGTCATAGGGGTTCAGCCCCGCCTCGATCACGAGGTCCACCTGCCCCGCTGCCACCAGCGCATAGGCGTAGCAATCCATGCCGTAGCGCGTCAGCCGTGCCTGCGCCGCGACCCGGGCAAAGGCCGCGCCCTCGGCCGGGGTGCCGACTTCCGGGAAGGTGGTGAACAGCGTGGCCTCGGCCAGCGGGCGCGGGGCGCGGCAGCGCAGGGGCGCAGCCCCCATTGGCCCCGTCACCCGCGCCTGCCCCAGCCCGCCCAGAAACCGCTCGCCGATATAGGGCTGGTCGATCACGCCCAGGAACGGCCCCTCGGCATCGGCCAGCGCGATCAGCACGCCCCAGGTCGGCGTGCCGCTCAGATAGCCGCGGGTGCCGTCGATCGGATCGACGATCCAGGTCAGCCCCGAGCGCGACACACGCGGCGGAAACTCCTCGCCCAGCACACCATCCTCGGGCCGGACCGCTTCAAGCTGCGCGCGGATGGCGGCTTCGGCTGCACGGTCGGCAGCCGTCACCGGGTCGAAGCCCGCGCCATCTGCGTGCTTGTTGTCCGCCGCCAGCCCGTCACGGCGGAAATGCGCCAGGGTGTGCGATCGCGCGTGATCGGCCAGCGCCTCGGCCAGCGCAACAAGCGCCGCCGTGTCGTCCGCCCCCAGATTGCCGCGATGCAGGTCCATGGGCCCTTGTCCCGCCGGCGCGCGCGCCCGTCAAGGTCAGGTTCCAGGTCAGCTTCGGCGTGTTTGCCCCGCGACGACACCCGGCGCTGTCCGCCGACGCGCAGGCGCGATGCAGGCGCGATGCAGGCGGGCCCGAGTGCGCGCCTCAGTGCGCGCCCGCGTCGCCCAGCACCCGCGCCAGGTCCACCAGACGGCGGCGCTGGTTTTCGGGGATGGCGTAATAGGCCCGGACCAGGTGCATGGCCTCGCGATTTTCGAACAGCCCATCGGTTGTATCGGGGTCGCCTGCGTCCTGGGTGTCGAGCCCCTCGAAAAAGAAACTGATCGGCACATCGAGCGCCCCCGCCACATCCCACAGCCGCGAGGCCGAGACACGGTTCGTGCCGGTTTCATACTTCTGAATCTGCTGAAACTTGATGCCCACCGCCTCGGCAAGCTGCTGCTGGGTCATGCCAAGCATCCACCGACGCTGCCGGATACGTTTGCCAACATGGACATCCACGGGGTGTTTCATGAGAAAGGCTCCACAATCTGAAAATCGCTCTCGATCTTGGCCTGCCCGAAACAGCATCCCACGGGACACCGGATCTTGGCAAGCAACGCGCGACACACACGCGCTACCACACAGAGCAGCAATTTCCATGCCAACTTCGGGCGGCTGGCCAAAGATTCCAGGATCATTTGGGTCAACACACGCCACGGCCACGCGCAGCAAGCGCCGCGGCATATGTTGACGCTGCGGCAACCTGCGGATCCGCGCATATCAGGCAGGCGCAGAGCCTCGCGGGTGTATCGCAAGTTGCAAATTCTTCCTTGGGTTGAATTTCACTTTGCGATGCAAAATGCAAACCCCCTCCATCCCGACAGCCGACACGGATCGCGGCTTGCGCCCCGCAATGCCGCCGGTCTACCCAGTCGGCGGCCACGATCCACCCAGAAATCCGGAGCCCCGCCATGCGCGCCTTCATGATGCAGACCGCCGACGCGCCCCCGCGCCTGACCGAGACTGCGCGGCCTGATCCCGGCCCGGGCGAGGTGCGCATCCGCGTCGCCGCCTGCGGGCTGAACTTTGCCGATCTGCTGATGATCGCAGGCAAGTACCAGGACACGCCCGCCCTGCCCTTCACGCTGGGCATGGAGATTGCGGGCACGGTGGAGGTGTGCGGCCCGGATGTGCAAGCCCCGGCCCCCGGCACCCGCGTTGCGGCGTTCATCGGCGCGGGCGGGCTGGCGGACCACGCGGTCTGCGACGCCGCGCGCTGCACGCCCCTGCCCGCGACCATGACCATGATCGAGGGCGCGGGCTTCCAGATCGCCTATGGCACCTCGCATCTGGCGCTGGCGCATCGCGCCCGCCTGCAGCCGGGCGAGACGCTGCTGGTGCTGGGCGCGGCGGGCGGCGTGGGGCTGACGGCGGTGGAGATCGGCGCGCAGATGGGCGCGCGCGTGGTCGCCGTGGCGCGCGGGGCCGAAAAGCTGGAGGTCGCGCGCGCAGCGGGCGCCGAGGTGCTGATCGACAGCGCGGCCGAGTCCGACCTGAGGGCCACATTCAAGGCCCTTGGCGGGATCGATGTGGTCTATGACGCCGTGGGCGAGCCCGCCGCCAGCGCCGCACTCCGCGCCCTGCGCCCCGAGGGGCGCTTCCTGGCCATCGGCTTCGCCGGGGGAGAGGTGCCACGATTTCCCGCCAACCTGCTGCTGGTCAAGAACATTTCGGTTCTGGGGCTCTACTGGGGCGGCTATCTGCGCTTTGCCCCGCAGGTGCTGACCGACAGCCTGGCCGAACTGATGCGCTGGCACGCCGAGGGGCGGCTGCACCCCCATGTCAGCCATGTGCTCCCGCTGGTGCGTGTCGCCGAAGGGCTGGACCTGCTGAAAGCGCGCAAGGCCACGGGCAAGGTGGTGATCACCATGGAGGATCCGGAAGACCAGCCAGTCCGATAACCGACACCCTGCGGCCCCCGGATGCGACATGACGCAGCGGCCGCCCCGGCTTCACGGCATTTTATGACTCAAACGCTCCGGTATTTCTTGAAACCCATGCGCACACGGACAATATTGCATCGCAACAGGGGTGCAATCCGTGCCTTCTGACCAGTATCATGACGGAGGATAGCAATGGCTGAATATCAGACGATGCGGACCGGCGCCGCCGGCGCACGTTCCGCCGCCATCGACGCGGGCCTGCGCGCCCATATGAACAAGGTCTACGGCACCATGTCCGTAGGCATGCTGATCACCGGTCTGGCCGCCTGGGCCATCGCCGGGCTGGCGACCACCTCGGACCCGTCCATGGCCGCGGCACAACTGCCGAACGGCACCTATCTGAACGGGCTGGGTGCGGCGATCTATGCTTCGCCGCTGCGCTGGGTGATCATGTTCGCGCCGCTGGCCTTCGTGCTCTTCGGGTGGGGCGCGCTGATGCGCAAGGCATCGGCGGCGGGCGTGCAGCTGGGCTTCTTCATCTTCGCCACCGCGATCGGTCTGTCGCTCAGCTCGATCTTTCTGGTCTTCACCTCCTACTCGATCACCCAGACCTTCCTGGTGACCGCCATCGCCTTTGCGGGGCTCAGCCTCTGGGGCTACACCACGCAGAAGGATCTGTCGGGCTGGGGCACCTTTCTGATCATGGGTGTGATCGGCCTGATCGTGGCGATCGTGATCAACCTCTTCCTGCAATCGCCGGCGATGATGTTCGCGATCTCCTCCATCGGCGTGCTGATCTTCGCCGGGCTGACCGCCTTCTACACGCAGGAGATCAAGAACACCTATGTCGCGCATGCCGCCGCAGGCGATCAGGAGTTCCTGGACAAGGCCGCCATCGATGGCGCGCTGATGCTCTACATCAGCTTCCTGAACATGTTCCAGTTCCTGCTGATGTTCCTGGGCCAGCAGGAATAAACCTGCGCCACA
>SKMI01000190.1 GCA_007121115.1 Paracoccaceae bacterium
AACACAATGAACGCACCCAGCAGCGCGACGCTCGCCGTCAGGACCACCCAATCCACGGTCACGGCACCGGACTCGGATCTGGCGAAATGCTTCAGATGGGCACTGACCATGGCGTAATCCTTGATCTCAAGAGTGACGTTCAAAGCGGGGGCTGCACGGCGTGGTTTTCGGTGCCCCCGTAAGCGACATTGGCCGCACCGGGTTCCGATGCGGCCGATGTCCGGTCCGTTCATCCAACCTGTTCGGTCAGACTTTCTGGCGATCAGTCGTTGCCGCTGAAGTCCGGGGTGCCCATGGTCTCGGCGCTGCCGGTCAGACGCTCGCCGATGGTGCTGGCCACGTCCTCGGAGCCCGAGCGCACCGATGCGACCACGGCGATGCCCAGGCCCACGATGGCGGCGGTCAGCACGACCCAGTCAACGGTCACGGCGCCCGATTCGTCGTTGCGGAAGTTTTCGATCATTGCGAACAGTTTCATGTTTCTAGTCTCCAGTGTGTGTGAACGTTTCTGCTCAGCCTGTGCGGGTTTCGGTCTGTATGATCCGGTGTTGCCCGCTTGGCTGAGACCGATATGGCCCCCGAACGGTGACGAGATTGAGGCACGAATCGTGCGTTTTCGGACTATGTCTGTGCCAATTGGGCGGCATGGGCACGCTTCGGAAACGTCCGGACCGCAGCGGCCCGATTGACCCCGCAGAGGCATCAAATGGACCCTGCAAACCATCGTCGGTCTGGCCTTCGGCGGAAGGGAATCACGAAAATACTGGCCCGGTGCAGGCATTTCTGGCACCTTCAGGCAAAGAAAAGATAAACAGAGCAGTGATTGGCAGGCATGCCCAGACATTTCCGCAAGCGATTCGTCGCCGCGCTTCTGGCGGGCGTGTGGGTGCTGGCCGCGCCCGGGCAGGCGCGGGCCGACGGCACGTCCGAGGCTGGCACCGAAGCGGCGCCCGAAGCCAGTAGCGACCCCACCCCGCAGCCGTTCGAGGATTTCACCTTCCGCCGCATCGCCGTGCCCACCGAGCCCCAGACCAGCCCCGGGGCGCGCCGGATCACCGTGCAGATCGACCCCGAGGAGCAGGCGCGGCGGCTGGCGATGGTCCCGCGCGTGCCCGAGATCATCACCCCCGGCGCCCCCGCGCCCGGGCAACCGGGCACACCCGGCGAGGCGCAGCACGGCTGGTTCTGGGAGCGGGTGCCAACGGCGCTGACCGAAAGCTCGGGGCGCTACCTGACGGCCATGGCGGCGCTGGCGAACCCGTCGCCGGGCGGCACGCCGGTGCGCGCGCCGCGCACCCAGCACCTGCAGGACATCGCCCAGGCGCATGGCCCTGCGATCCTGCGCGCGACCATCGGCACCGAGGTTTCGCCCGCGCTGGCCCTCGCGGTGATCGCGGTCGAATCGGCCGGGCGCGGCGATGCGATCAGCCATGCGGGCGCCGAGGGGCTGATGCAGCTCATCCCCGCCACCGCCGCGCGCTTCGGGGTCGAGGACAGTTTCGACGCCACCCAGAACATTCGCGGCGGCGTGGCCTATCTGGACTGGCTGATCCGCCATTTCGACCGCGATGTGGTGCTGGCGCTGGCGGGCTACAACGCGGGCGAAGGCGCGGTGCGCCGCAACAACGGCGTGCCGCCCTTCGCCGAGACGCGCGACTATGTGCCCAAGGTGCTGGCGGCCTGGTCGGTGGCGCGGGGGCTGTGCGTCACCCCGCCGGAACTGCCCACCGACCCTTGCGTGTTCCGGATCGGTCAGGCGGGGTAGAGTTTGCCCGGGCTGCTGGAACGCCCCCCCCGACCGCACGCGCCGCGGGCACTCCGGTGCCGCGCCTTGGGCGGCACCGGGGGAACGGGTCACGCCGCTCGTGTCAGTTGACGATCGCGGCCTCGGTCTTGGCGCGAATCTCGTCCTCGGTCACGCCCTCGGCGGTCTCGACGATCTTCAGCCCGCCTTCGACCACGTCCAGAACGCCCAGGTTGGTGATGATCCGGTTCACCACCCCCTTGCCGGTCAGCGGAAGGGTGCAGGACTTCAGCAGCTTCGATTCACCGGCCTTGTTGGTGTGATCCATCACCACCACGATCTTCTTGACCCCGGCGACCAGATCCATGGCCCCGCCCATCCCCTTGACCAGCTTGCCGGGGATCATCCAGTTGGCGATGTCGCCGTTTTCGGCCACTTCCATCGCGCCCAGGATCGCCATGGCGATCTTGCCGCCGCGGATCATGCCGAAGCTGGTGGCGCTGTCGAAATACGAGGTATGCGGCAGCGCCGTCACGGTCTGCTTGCCGGCGTTGATCAGGTCGGGGTCAACCTCGTTCTCGGTCGGGAAGGGGCCGATGCCCAGCATCCCGTTTTCCGATTGCAGCGTGACGCTCACGCCTTCGGGGATGTAGTTGGCCACCAGCGTCGGAATGCCGATGCCAAGGTTCACATACATCCCGTCTTCAAGTTCCTGCGCGGCGCGTGCCGCCATCTGGTTGCGGTCCCAGGGCATGGGTCTCTCCCTCAGTTCAGGTCCAGCGCCGCGCGGCGCTCATCGCGCGCGGCGATCATCAGGTCACGGATGGCCGGGGCCAGCGCTTCTTCGGGCAGGCGCAGCTTGACGTGGCGCAGGGTCTTGCCGGTGCCTTCCAGCAGCCCCTCGGGGTCCGGCAGGTGCACGCCCTGGAAGAAGCCCAGGTTCACATGCGCCTTGAAGGCGCGGGCATAGGCATAGCCTGCCTTCATCTTGCCGCCCTCGAACCCCCAGGTCACGGTGCCTTCCTTCCGGCTGGCGCCTTCCACGGCGTCCGGGTGCAATTCCTCGACCAGCCCGCGCAGCGCCGAGAGCACGGGCGCGAAACCGCCCGCAGCGGCGGCCACTTCCTCGAACGTGCCCAGGCGGTCATCGATCCGCATCAGGCTGCGCGCACGGTGCGCTGTTCGATCCGCTTCTCGTGCTCGCCCTGGATCAGGCGGTGCACATAGATGCCGGGCAGGTGGATATGGTCCGGGTCCAGGCTACCGCGCGGGACGATCTCCTCGACCTCGGCCACGCAGATCTTGCCGCACATCGCCGCGGGCGGGTTGAAGTTGCGCGCGGTCTTGCGGAACACCAGATTGCCGGTGTCGTCGGCCTTCCACGCCTTGACGATGGACAGATCGGCGACGATGGCACGCTCCAGGACATAGGTCTCGCCGTCGAACTCCTTGTGCTCCTTGCCCTCGGCGATCACGGTGCCCACGCCGGTCCTGGTGTAGAAGCCGGGAATGCCGGTGCCCCCCGCGCGCATCCGTTCGGCCAGCGTGCCCTGCGGGTTGAACTCCAGCTCCAGCTCGCCCGAGAGATACTGGCGCATGAACTCCGCGTTCTCGCCCACGTATGATGACATCATCTTGCGGATCTGGCGGCTGTCCAGCAGCACGCCCAGCCCGAACCCGTCCACCCCGCAGTTGTTCGAGGCCACGGTCAGATCCTTGACCCCGTTCTCGCGGATCGCGGCGATCAGCAGTTCCGGAATACCGCACAGGCCGAACCCCCCGGCGGCGATGGTCATGCCGTCGAACAGCACCCCGTCCAGCGCCTCGGCCGCGCTGCCATAGACTTTCTGCATAAGTCCCTCTCCCATTCCGATGCGCGGCTGTTGTGGCGCAGCCCCCGGCGCAAGTCAATCGCCGCGCCGCAGCGCGATCAGAGTTTCCAGGGCACGCAGCGCGC
>SKMI01000188.1 GCA_007121115.1 Paracoccaceae bacterium
GGATGAGAGCGAACTGGCCGAGGCGATCCGGGGGGCCGAAGCGCCGTTGCGGGTACGTGGTGGCGGGACGCGGCCCGTGGGCCGACCGGTGGCCGGCGCGGTGCTGGAAACCGGTGGGGTGACGGGCGTGGTACTCTATGAGCCCGGCGCGCTGACGCTGGTGGTGCGGGCGGGCACGCCGCTGGCCGAGGTGGAGGCGGCGTTGGCTGCTGAGGGGCAGATGCTGCCGTTCGAGCCCATGGATCATCGGCCCCTCTTGGGCACCGAGGGCGCGCCGACCGTGGGGGGTGTGGTGGCCGGGAATGTCTCGGGGCCGCGCCGGGTGGTGGCGGGCGCCTGCCGTGACAGCATGATCGGCGTGCGCTTCGTGGATGGTTCGGGCACGGTGCTGCGCAATGGCGGGCGGGTGATGAAGAACGTGACCGGCTATGACCTGGTGCGATTGATGGCGGGGGCGCATGGCACCTTGGGGGTGCTTTCGGAGGTTGCGTTCAAGGTGCTGCCGGTGGCCGAGGCCGAGGTGTCGCTGGTTCTGGAGGCCATGGACCCCGGCGACGCGGTGGCGGCCATGTCGGCGGCGCTGGGGTCGCCCTATGGCGTCAGCGGGGCGGCGCGGGAACCCGATGGCAGGGTGCTGTTGCGGCTGGAGGGGCTGGCGGGATCGGTGGCGCATCGGGCCGGGGCGCTGGTGGAGGTGCTTTCTCGGTTCGGGGCCTGCGGGCGGATCGAGAAGGAGGAAAGCCGTGCGGCCTGGGTCGCCGTGCGCGATGTGCTGGCGCTGGCCGGGGTGCCGGGGGATGTGTGGCGGGTGTCGGTGAAGCCATCGGACGCTCCGGAGGTGCTGGCGCGCGCCGGGGGCGAGGCGCTGCTGGACTGGGGCGGCGGGCTGGTCTGGATGACGCAGCCCGAAGGCACGGACCTGCGCGCGAAGCTCGAGGGGCTGGGCGGGCATGCGACGCTGGTCCGCGCGTCGGAGGGGACGCGGGCGCGGATTGCGGTGTTTCACCCCGAACCGGCGCCCCTGGCCCGACTGGCCGCCGATCTGCGCGCGAAATTCGACCCGCGCGGGGTGCTGAACCCCGGGCTCATGGGCTGAGGGAGCCGTTTCATGCAGACGCATTTCACCGAGGCGCAACTGAAGGACCCCGCCACCGCGCGGTCGAACGAGGTGCTGCGCGCCTGCGTGCATTGCGGGTTCTGCACCGCCACCTGCCCCACCTATGCGGTGCTGGGGGACGAGTTGGACAGCCCGCGCGGGCGTATCTATCTGATCAAGGACATGCTGGAGAGCGGGCGCCCGGCGGATGCGCGCACGGTGAAGCATATCGACCGTTGCCTGTCGTGCCTGGCCTGCATGACCACCTGCCCCTCGGGCGTTCATTACATGCATCTGGTCGATCATGCGCGGGAATATATCGAGCAGACCTACCGCCGCCCCCTGTCCGACCGCATGTTGCGTTGGGTGCTGGCGAAGGTGCTGCCCTACCCCACCCGCTTCCGGCTGGCCCTGCTGGGGGCGAAGATCGGGCGGCCCTTTGCCTTTCTGATGCCCGATGCGCGGCTGAAGGCGATGCTGGCCATGGCGCCGAAGCATATCCCCCCGGTAAGCCGCAATGACGACCCGCAGACATTCCCCGCCCAAGGCCCTCGCCGGATGCGCGTGGCGCTGATGACCGGCTGCGCGCAGCGGGCGCTGAACACCGACATCAACGATGCCACCATCCGCCTGCTGACCCGGCTGGGGGTCGAGGTGGTGGTGGCCGAGGGCGCGGGCTGTTGCGGGGCGCTGACGCACCACATGGGCAAGAGCGCCGAGAGCCATGCCACGGCGGCCAGGAACATCCGCGCCTGGTGGGCCGAGATGCAAGGCGACGGGCTGGACGCGGTGGTGATCAACACCTCCGGCTGCGGGACCACGGTCAAGGATTACGGCCACATGTTCCGCAATCACGCGCTGGCAGAGCAGGCGCAGGCGGTGAGCGCCATCGCCATGGATGTCTCCGAGGTGCTGCAGAAGCTGGACCTGCCCGCGGGCGGGGCGGCACCGCTGAAGGTCGCCTACCATGCGGCGTGTTCGCTCCAGCATGGCCAGCAGATCAAGACCGCGCCCAAAAACCTGTTGAAGCGCGCCGGGTTCGAGGTGGTGGAGCCGCGCGACGCGCATCTGTGCTGCGGCTCGGCCGGGACCTACAACCTGATGCAGCCCGAGATCTCCGGCCAGTTGAAGGACCGCAAGGTCGCCACGCTGGAAGCCACCGCGCCGCAGGTGATCGCCGCCGGCAATATCGGCTGCATGATGCAGATCGGCAGCGGCACAGAGGTCCCGGTGGTCCACACGGTCGAGCTTCTGGACTGGGCCACCGGCGGGCCGCAACCGCCGGCGCTGCGGGACGAGGAGCAGGACGCGGGCGCCGTTGCGGTGCCCCGCCTGCGCTGACGGCGGGCTTGCAGAGGGCAGTCGGCGGGCATCGCGCGCTCGCCGGTGGCGCGAACGCACCGGCCTGGCGGCGCGCCTGATCGGAGCGGCGCAGTGCCATCCCCCGGCGCCTGCGCAAGTGTCGCCAAATTGCCCCATTCTCAAAAGCTTGGGATGTTCTTCATCTACCCGCAATTGTCGGATGCAATCTTGTCGGTTAGAACATCGGGCAGAGGCCCGTTGATTGGCATGCGGCGCGCAGCAATAACCCGAGGTTGAACATGAAAGATTTTCCCGAAAGCGGTGATGCAAAGGCGCAGGAGCGCAAGGCATTCGTGCGTGACTGGATTGCCCGGAACCAGCGTAAGCTGTCCGGTGGACTCGCCAGCGGCATGCTGGTGCTCCCGCTCATGGCGCAGGCGCAGACCGACGGGTTCGTCAACATTCAGGATTTCCGGGGCATCCAGAGCATCCAGCAGATGCCGGACGGGGCGCTGCGGGTGATCCTGCAGGGCGGCCAGCAGGTGATGATCCAGGCGGCGGATGTGACGGTCACCGCCGATGGTGAAATCCTGATCAGCCAGGCGGCGGCGGACATGCTGGCCTCGCTGCTGGAGGTGGCGCCGGGTGCCGGTCTTGGCGGTGCGGAAGTGATCGCCGCGGGCGCGGCGGCCGGGTTGCTGGCTGCGGCGGCGGGTGGGGGCGGCAGCGCGGCCGAGCCGCCACTGCCGACGCTGAACCTCTCGCAGGTGCTGTCGCAGTCGTTCGAACAACTGTTCGGTGACCCGCCGCCCGCCGGGGCGACCCGGGTGTTCGTCACCCTGGGCGAAGGCGACGATGCGGTCGAGGTCGAGGCCACGCAGGACGGTGACGGGAACTGGATCGTCGGCTTCGCTCCCGATGATCTGGGCGCGTTGCAGGGCGAGCAGGTCTTGAGCTTCCGCGCCGAGCGCGAGGAGTTGGACGAGGATGACGACCCCACCGGCGAGTTTGAGCAGATCGGCAGCGGCAGCGCCACATTCATCATCGACACCATCCCGCCCGAGATTGATATCACCTCGATCGCGGGCGGCGACAGCGTTCTGAATGACGCCGAGCAAGAGGCCGGGCTGGTCGTCGAAGGCAGCACCGACGCCGATGACGGACAGGTCGTGACGGTTGAGGTTCTGGAAGGAACCACCGTGATCGCCACCGGCACCGGCATCGTTTCCGGCGAGACATGGACCGCCACGGTCACGGTCGCCGGGCTGCTGGACGATGGCGCGTCCTATGACGTGCGCGCCAC
>SKMI01000112.1 GCA_007121115.1 Paracoccaceae bacterium
GCCCGAGCGCTTGAAGGGCTGGGCGATGTTGACCAGCGGCAGCCCCGCCTCGCGCGCGGCGAGCGCGGCGGGCATCCATTCGACGATCACATCGGCCCCGCCGCCCGCGATCACCTGCGGTGGCGCGATGTCCGGCCCGCCCGGGCGGATGGTCACGTTCAGCCCCTCATCGGCGAAGTATCCGTTCTCCTCGGCCACGAAATAGCCCGCGAACTGCGCCTGCGTGACCCATTTGAGCTGCAGGGTCAGGTCATCCGCCCAGGCCCCCCCGGCCACCAGCGCGCCCGCGAGCGCCACTCCGGCTGTCTGTTTCACTTTCATTTTCCACCTCCGTGTTGGCCCCTTTCGCGGGGCGTTATCGGGTCCGCTGGGACGGGTGCCAGAAGGTCACCCGCTTTTCCAGCAGCGCCCAGAATCCATAGAACAGCGATCCCGCGACCGCCGCCACCGTGATTTCGGCCCAGACCATGTCCAGTTGCAAGCGCCCGACCTCGGTCGAGATGCGGAACCCCATGCCGCGGGTGGGCGAGCCGAAGAACTCGGCCACGATCGCACCGATCAGCGCCAGCGTCGATGAAATCTTCAGCCCGTTGAAGATGAAGGGCATGGCCGCGGGCAGGTGCAGCTTCATCAGCCCCTGCGTCCAGGTGGCGCTGTAGGTGCGCATCAGGTCGCGCTGCATGGCCTCGGCCGCGGCCAGCCCCTGGACGGTGTTGACCAGCATGGGAAAGAACACCATCGCCACCACCACGGCGGCTTTCGAGGGCCAGTCGAAGCCGAACCACATCACCATGATCGGCGCCGTGCCGACGATGGGCAGCGCGGCCAGGAAGCTGCCCACCGGCAGAAGGCCGCGGCGCAGGAAATCGAACCGGTCCACCACCAGCGCAAAGGCGATGGCCGCCGCCACCCCCATGGCAAAGCCCGACAGCGCGCCCTTGACGAAGGTCTGCACGAAATCGACCCAGAGCGTGGGCCACGACGTGCCGATCCGCGCGCCGATGGCCGAAGGCGGCGGCAGAATCACCCGCGGCACGGCCAGCGCGCGGATCACCGCCTCCCAGGCCCAGACCAGCGTCAGGCCAAAGACCACCGGCGCGAGCAACCCCTGCGCGCTGCCCGCGATCCCCGGCAGGCGCTCCAGGTCGGCGAGGAAGGCCACGAGCATCCAGGCGCCCAGCCAGACGGCGACCAGGGCCAGCCAGTAGGCCGCCCCCTCGGCGCCGGTCTGTTCGCGCGCCAGAAGCAGCGCGGCGGTGATAAGGCTGGCGGCAATGAGCACCAGCACCAGAGCGCCCTGCCAGTTCGCCGCCCCTGACCTGCGCACCCGGTCGAACACCAGCGCCAGCACGCAGGCCACCACAAGATTGACCAGCGCCGCCCCGGAAGGTTGCGCTGCCTGAGCGCCCATGCTCAGCGCCAGGGCTGCCAGCGTGGCCAGGATCAGCCCCAGCCGCTGCACCGATCCCGCCCCTGCGAATGCCGCGCTCATGGCGCCATCCCCATCCGGCGCAGCGTGCGCCGCTGGATCAGCCCGATCACGCCGACCAGCACCGCCGCCAGGATCGCCGCCGCGAACAGCGCCGACCAGATCTGGATGGTCTGGCCGTAATAGCTCCCGGACAGGAGCCGCACGCCAAGGCCGCCCTGCTGGACAGGCAGTTCGCCGACAATGGTGCCCACCAGCGCCGCCGCGATGCCGATCTTCATGGAGGCAAAGAAATAGGGCATCGAGGTGGGCAGCCGCAGTTTCAGGAAGGTCTCCCAGCCGCTGGCGTTCCAGGTCTTCATCTGGTCAAGCTGGATCGCATCCGGGGCGCGCAGCCCCTTGACCATGCCCACCACCACCGGAAAGAAGCTCAGATAGGCGGCGATGATTGCCTTGGGCACCAGCCCGACGATGCCGACCGAGTTCAGCACCACGATGATCATGGGCGCCAGCGCGATGATCGGAATGGTCTGGCTGGCAATCGCCCAGGGCATGACCGAGGCATCCATCGCCCGATTGTGCACGATCCCGATTGCCAGCACGAACCCCAGCCCCGTACCGATCGCGAAGCCGAGGAAGGTGGCCGAGAGCGTGATCCAGCCGTGGTGGATCAGCGAGCGGTTGGACAGCGTGCCGGTGTTCCACCAGCCGCGCCGCCCGGTGAATTCCTCGACCACAGTGGAGTTCCACAGTTCCACCACCACCTGATGCGGCGCGGGCAGGCGCGGGCGCTGCTGGGACATGGTGTCGGTGACCAGTTCGGTGAAACTCAGTTCAGTGCCCGCCCGTGCCGCGCGGTCCTCGGTCCAGCCCCGGTTCAGCTGCACCGTGGCGGCATACCAGAGCGCCAGGATCGCGGCGACGACGGTGAGGACGGGCAGGATGTTCTTCATGTCGGGCGGGCGTGCAGGCGGTGACGGCGCAGGGGGGCGCTGCCCCCCGTCGCCTGACGGCGACTCCCCCCGGGGTATTTGGGGCAAGATGAAGACAGGCGGGGGTCAGTCATCGACATGCCCCGCCCGGAGCCCCTCGCGCACGCGGTGGGCGACCTCGATGAATTCCGGCGTGTCGCGGATGTCCAGCGGGCGTTCGCGCGGGAGCGGGCTTTCGATCACATCGGTGATCCGGCCCGGGCGCGGCGACATGACCACGATCCGGGTGGAAAGGTAGACCGCCTCGGGGATGGAGTGGGTGACGAAGCCGATGGTCTTTTCGGTGCGGTGCCAGAGGCGCAGGAGTTCCTCGTTCAGCCGGTCGCGCACGATTTCATCGAGCGCGCCGAAGGGTTCGTCCATCAAGAGGATATCCGCGTCGAAAGCGAGCGCGCGCGCAATGGAGGCGCGCTGCTGCATGCCACCGGATAGCTGCCAGGGAAACTTGCGCCCGAAACCGCCGAGGTCCACCAGATCCAGCACGCGCCGGGCGCGCTCGGCCTGCTCGGCGCGGCTGTAGCCCATGATCTCCAGCGGCAGGCGGATGTTGCCCTCGATGGTGCGCCAGGGGTAGAGGCCGGCGGCCTGGAAGACGTAACCATAGGCGCGGGCGCGGCGGGCGGCTTCGGGGGACATGCCGTTGACGGTGATGGTCCCCGAGGTGGGGTGTTCCAGATCCGCGACCACGCGCAGAAAGGTGGTCTTGCCGCAGCCCGAGGGGCCGATGAAGCTGACGAACTCGCCCTTGCGGATGCTCAGGTCGATGTCCTTGAGCGCCTGCACCGGGCCGTCGGCGGTCTCGAACGTCAGGTTGAGACCCTGCGCTTCGATCACCGGCGCGGCGGTCTGGGTGGTCTTTGCGTCCTTCATCCGTCCAGCCCCCAGAGTTCCCCGGCGGCGAATTCCACGGAATTTCCGGCCGGATCGCGCACATAGATGGAGCGCGGGCCGTGCGGCCAGCGGAAATCGGACTCGATGGCGACCCCGGCGCTTTCCAGCCTGGCGGCCATCGCATCCAGCTTGTCGCGGCCGACCCGCAGGCAGACATGGCCCGCCCCGTCGGCGCCATGGGGCGGCACCGGCAGCGCGTCGGGCCCGGGCGGCTGGCGGCTGGCCGAGGCGCGGAAGATCAGCAGGACGCTGTCGCCGCAGCCGAAGAACACATGCCGCCCCTCCACCGCCGCGATCTCGGGCAGGTCCAGCACGCCGGTATAGAACCCGCGCGCGGCCTCCAGGTCCTCGGCGTATAGCGCCGCTTCCAGCACGCCCGTGATCAC
>SKMI01000282.1 GCA_007121115.1 Paracoccaceae bacterium
AAACCGTCGGAAATCGCGCCGCTTTCGTCGGTGGTCTGGTCCGAGATCCTCGATGCCGCAGGCGTGCCCAAGGGCGTCTACAACATGGTCAACGGGGACGGCGCGGGCGTGGGCACGCAGTTGTCCCGCCACCCGGAGGTGGACATGGTAAGTTTCACCGGCTCCACCCGCGCCGGGATCGCCATCAGCAAGAACGCCGCCGAAACGCTCAAGCGCGTGCATCTGGAACTCGGCGGCAAGGGCGCCAACATCATCTTCGCCGATGCCGACGAGAAGGCGGTGCAGCGCGGTGCGCGGCACTGTTTCAACAACACCGGCCAGTCCTGCAACGCGCCGACGCGGATGCTGGTGGAGCGCAGCTACTACGACCGCGCGGTGGAGATCGCCGCCGAGACGGCGGAAAAGACCGCCGTCGGCCCCGCCGGCGAAAGCGGTCGCCACATCGGCCCACTGGTCAGCGCGGCGCAGTTCGACAAGGTGCAGGACCTGATCCAGACGGGCATCGACGAGGGTGCGCGGCTTGTCGCGGGCGGTGTGGGCCGCCCCGAGGGCTTCAACCGCGGCTATTTCGTCCGGCCCACGGTCTTTGCCGATGTCAGCAACGACATGACCATCGCGCGCGAAGAGATCTTCGGCCCCGTCTTGTCGATCATCCCCTTCGAGGGCGAGGCCGAGGCAATCCGCATCGCCAATGACACGCCTTACGGGCTGACCAACTATGTGCAGAGCGGCGACGGCGCGCGGCGCAACCGTGTGGCCCGGCGGCTGCGGGCGGGGATGGTCGAGATGAACGGCAAGTCGCGCGGCGCGGGCTCACCCTTTGGCGGCATGAAGCAGTCCGGCAACGGGCGCGAGGGCGGCGTCTGGGGGATCGAGGATTTCCTCGAGGTCAAGGCGGTCTCGGGCTGGTCGAACGAACACGATTGAGCAGTACCGGACCGGATGAGCCGGTCCAAGGGGAGCGCGCCGGACCCCCATCGAGGGGGTCCGGCGCGCGCGCAAGGGCCATGGCCCTTGCGCCACCTGATCGTCGACGTGACCAAGCATAACCAGCGGGGCACCCGTCAGCGCGTGTTACCATGGAGCAATCCGGGCCGCGCGGCCCTGCGTATCCTGAACGCAGGCATCAAGGGAGCGGCGCATGCGGCTTATCATTGCGGCCCTTGCGGTCGCGGCCATTGCGGTTTCGGTCTGGCGGCTGGAAGCCGACCGCGCAGGGCTGGAAATCACGCCGCTGGCGGTCGAGGGCGACACCCCGGCCACGCTTTACCTGCGCGACGGCGGCGGCCCGGCCCCGGTGGTGGTGATCGCGCATGGTTTCGCGGGCTCGCGCCCGTTGATGGAGCCCTTCGCGCTGACGCTGGCGCAGGCGGGCTATGTGGTGGCGAGCTTCGATTTCGAGGGCCACGGCCGCAACCCGCGCCCGCTCTCGGGAGATGTCGACTCGCTCGAGGGAACGACGCGTTTGCTGATGGACGAGACCGCGCGGGTGGCCCGCGCCGCGCTGGCGCATCCGCGCGCCGACGGGCGGCTGGTCTATCTGGGTCATTCCATGGCCTCGGACATTGTGGTGCGGCAGGCGCTGGCGGAGCCTGCGGGCGACGCGGTGGTCGCGATTTCGATGTTCAGCGGTGCCGTGACGGCCGAGGACCCGGCCAACCTGCTGGTCATCGCCGGGCAGTGGGAGGCACGACTGGCCGAGGAAGCGCTGCGCGCGGTGCGGATGGTGGACCCGGAGGCCCGGGCATTCCAGACGCTGGGCGATCCGGCAGCGGGCACGGGCCGCCGCGCGGTGATCGCGCCGAATGTGGAGCATGTGGGCGTGCTCTACGCGCCGGTGTCGCTGGCCGAGGCGCGCGCCTGGCTGGACGCGTCGTTCGGGCGCGAGAGCGACGGGCCGGTGCCGGTGCGCGGCGGCTGGATCGTGCTGTTGCTGGCCAGCGTGGTGGCCCTGGGCTGGCCATTGGCGCGCGCCCTGCCCCCGGGCCCCGCTCCCGCGCCGGTGCCGCGCGGACGTTTCCTCTGGGCCGCCCTGCTCCCGGCAGTGGTTGTGCCGCTGGCACTCTGGCCGACCGAGATACAGGTGCTGCCGGTGCTGGTGGCCGATTACCTGGCGCTGCATCTGGGGCTTTACGGTCTGATCGTGCTGGGGATCCTCGGCTGGGGCGGGCATCTGCGCGGGGCCTTTCCGGCGCGGGTGTGGTGGATTGCGGGCGGCGTGGCGCTCTTCGGGATCGCGGTGCTGGGGGGCGCGCTGGACCGCTATGTGGCGAATTTCTTCCCCCATGCGGGCCGGGCTGCGGTGATGGCCGGGCTGGCGCTGGGCGCGGTGCCCTTCATGCTGGGTGAGGCATTGCTGACGGGCGGCGGCACCGACCGACTGTTGCGGGTGCTGGTGGCGCGGGGGGCGTTTCTGGCCTCGCTCATGGGGGCAGTGGCGCTGGATTTCGCGGGGCTGATGTTCCTGCTGATCATCCTGCCGGTGATCGTGCTGTTCTTTGCGCTCTTCGGCACCATGTCGGGCTGGGTCGGACGACGCACCGGGCTTCCGGCGGCGGGGGGCATCGGGCTGGGGCTGGTGCTGGCCTGGGCGCTGGGGGTGACCTTTCCGATGTTCGCGGTCGGTTAGTCCCTGGCGCTTGCCGTTGCGCGGCTACGCCTGTCCGTCCGCGCGCACCCCGTCGAAGCGCGCGGCCTGCCGGGCGGTCCAGTTCACAGTGAGCGTGACCCCGTCTTCGCGCGCCTCCTCGGCCTCGACCACGCCCTGTTCGTGCAGCCAGGCACGGGCGCGGCCTTCGGTGTGGCTCAGCGTTACTGCGGTGCGCTGGCGCTCGCCGTCCAGTTGCGCCCCGATCGCCGCAAAAAGTGCCTCCAGCCCGTCGCCAGTGAGCGCCGAGCCGGTCAGCACGCGCGCGTCGCGGGCCGCGCGGGCGTCCACCGCCGCGCGCGCTTCGGGCGTCAGCAGGTCGCACTTGTTCCACAACTCGAACACCGGCACCGCTGCGCGCACGCCCAGGTCGGACAGGATCGCCGCCACATCCGCGGCCTGTGCCTCGGTCTCCGGATGCGCGATGTCGCGGACATGGACGATCACATCGGCCTCCAGCACCTCCTCGAGCGTGGCGCGGAAAGCGGCGACCAGTTGCGGCGGCAGATCCGAGATGAAGCCCACCGTGTCCGACAGGATCACCCGCCCCGCCCCGGGCAGGTCCACGGCACGCATGGTTGGGTCCAGCGTGGCGAACAGCATGTCCTTGGCCATCACCTCGGCCCCGGTCAGGCGGTTGAAAAGCGTGGACTTGCCCGCGTTGGTGTAGCCCACCAGCGCCACCACCGGGAACGGCACGCGGCGGCGGGCGGCGCGGTGCAATTCGCGCGTCTTCACCACCTTCTCCAACTGCCGCCGCAGCCGCACCATCTGTTCGTCGATGGCGCGGCGGTCGGCTTCGATCTGCGTCTCGCCGGGCCCGCCGACAAAGCCCAGCCCCCCGCGCTGCCGCTCCAGGTGCGTCCAGGCGCGCACCAGCCTTGTGCGCTGGTAGCTGAGCGCGGCCAGTTCCACCTGCAGAACGCCCTCGCGGGTCTGGGCACGGTCGGCGAAGATTTCCAGGATCAGCCCGGTGCGGTCGAGGATCTTGACGTTCCAGTCGCGTTCCAGATTGCGCTGCT
>SKMI01000081.1 GCA_007121115.1 Paracoccaceae bacterium
CCCGCCGTCGCCATGCCGGCGGCGGCCATGCCTGCGGCTGCCGGAACCGCGGCCGCGGCGGCCGCGGTGCCCCGCTCTTCGGCGCTGTCCGGCTTGGCGGCGTCCGCTGCGGATGCTTCGGGTCCGGAGGTTTCCGCTTCCGGGGTCTTGGGAGGCGCGTCTTCCGCGGCATCAGGCGTGTCGGCGCTGGCGTCCGGGGTGCCCGCGCCGCTGGCTGCGCCGTCGCTCGGGGATTCCGCGCTGGCGGTATCACCGGCCTCGGGCGCGGTCCCGGTCCTGTCGCTGGTCTCGTCGCCGGTCGTGACCTCGGGCATCGCTTCCGGTGCGCCCTCGCCCGCGTCGGGTTTTGGCGCTGGTTCCGTGGCGTCGCTCACGGATGCGGGGTCAGGCGCGTCCTGCGCGGACCCGGCCTGATCGTCGGCCGCTCCACCTGTGTCCCGCGCCATTTCCGTTTCCACCGAGCTTGTGGGCTCGGTCCTGGTGGCAGACGGCGCGGTTTCCGGCTGCGCATCCGCAGCGCTTTCGGCCGTGCTGCTGTCCTGATCGGCGGGCTTTTCGGCCCCGGCGCGGCTGTCCGCAGCCGCAGATGCATCGGCTTCGGGGGCCGGGGGGACCTCTGCGTCGCTTGCCTTGGGTGGCTCCGCTCCCGGCGTTTCGGTGGCGGGCGTGGCAGACGTTTCCTCGGACGGCGTCTCCTCGGGGGTGCCGGGCGTCACGTCCGCGCTGCGCGCCTTTCCGGAGCGCGGCGTGCCACTTCTGCTGCCTTGCCGGGGAGTTCTGGTCTTTCGGGCCACTGAAACGCTCCTGCCGATTCTGGACGTGATCTGCGCGCGGCAAATCCGGGGCAGCTTATCGCGGGTTATCCTGAGCCTCAAGCGCGCGCATCACCTTTGCCACCATGCTGTGCATGGCACGTGCGTCCGGTGCCGAAACAATGTGCTGCGCGTGAATTGCGTCATGCCCGGCAAGGGGTTGCGCGGCGGCGGCGCTGATGGCGATCAGATGCAGCCGCGCCCCGTTGCCGTCCGGCGGCAAATGCTCTGCCAGGAGACGCGCCGAGCGGGGCGAGAATACCGGCACCACCACATCGCCAGCGCCGGCCAGCAGCGCCGCACCCTCGGGCGGCAGGGGCTGCGCCCGCTGGTCATAGACCACCAGATCGCGCGCGCCGATGCCCGCATCCCGTAGCGCGCCCGAAATGTCGGCGGCAGCGTGACTCCCGCGCGCGTGCAGCAGCGGGCCCTCCGGGCGCTGATCCAGCAGCGTGGCGATCAGCGCACGGGCATCGCCGCCGCCCTCGTGGACCTCCGCGAACCCCGCTTCGCGCGCCGCCCGCGCGGTGCGCGGGCCGACGCACCACACAGGCAGGTCGCGCCGCGCGCAGCCCGCCGCAAACCCCGCCACCCCGTTCTCCGAGGTGAAGATCACCCCCGCAATCCCTTCGGCCGCCCCGGGGGCGGGCGGGTCAAGCACAATCGCCATCAGCGGCGCGATCGTCACCCGCAGCCCCGGCAACTCGGCGCGCAGGCTTTCGGCAAAACGCTCGGATTGCGGCCGCGGCCGGGTCAGCAGAAGGTGCGGCGATGCGGACATGGACCCCCCGGCAACGGGCGCCATTGTCTGCCCGCGCCCCCGGTGGTAGCTGGGAAGCGCCCCCCTGGCAACCGGACCGCCCATGCCCGTGCCCCTGACCGTCCTTGGCATCGAAAGCAGTTGCGATGACACCGCCGCCGCGGTGGTCCGTCACGGGCCGAAGGGTGCGGCGATCCTGTCCAACGTGGTGATGGACCAGAGCGCGCTGCACGAAGCCTTTGGCGGCGTGGTTCCTGAAATTGCCGCCCGCGCGCACGCCGAAAAGCTGGATCACGCGGTCGAGGCGGCGCTTTCGGCTGCGGGGCTGGGCCTGCGCGATCTGGACGCCATTGCCGTGACCGCCGGGCCGGGGCTGATCGGCGGCGTGCTTTCGGGCGTGATGCTGGCGCGTGGGCTTGCAGTGGCGACGGGGCTGCCGCTGCTGGGCATCAACCATCTGGCCGGGCACGCGCTGACGCCGCGGCTGACCGACGGGCTGGCGTTTCCCTATCTGATGCTGTTGGTCTCGGGTGGGCATTGCCAGTTTCTGCTGGTCGAGGGGGTGGACGCCTTCACCCGGCTGGGCGGCACCATTGACGACGCGCCGGGCGAGGCCTTCGACAAGGTCGCGCGCCTTCTGTCCCTCCCCCAGCCCGGCGGCCCGGCGGTGGAGGCCGAGGCGGCGAGCGGCAATCCCACCCGCTTCCCCCTGCCGCGCCCGCTGCTGGACCGCGCGGGCTGTGACCTGTCGTTTTCGGGGCTGAAGACCGCCGTGCTGCGCGCCCGCGACGGAGTGGTGGCCGAACATGCCGGGTTGCGCCGGGGCGACCGCGCGGACCTGTGCGCCAGCTTTCAGGCGGCGGTGACCGAGGTGCTGGCGGAAAAGTGCCGCCGCGCGCTGGAACGCTACATGGCGCTCAACCCGTCCGATCCGGTGCTGGCCGTGGCCGGGGGCGTGGCCGCCAACCGCCCCCTGCGCGCGGCGCTGGAGGCGGTGGCCAAGGACGCGGGCGCCCGCTTCACCGCGCCGCCGCTGGCGCTGTGCACGGATAACGCGGCGATGATCGCCTGGGCGGGGATCGAACGTTTGCGCGCCGGGTTGCCGGTGGACGGCGATTTCGTGGCCCGCCCGCGCTGGCCGCTGGACACATCAAGCCCCGCCCTGATCGGCGCGGGCCGCAAGGGGGCAAAGGCATGAGTGACGCTTCGGGTCAGGTTTCGGTCTCGGTTCTGGGCGCGGGGGCTTTCGGCACGGCGCTGGCCTGCGCGCTGTCGGACCGGGTGGTCACGCTCTGGGCCCGCGACGCCGATGCCGCCGCCGACATGCGCGCCGCGCGCGAGAACACGCGCCGCCTGCCCGGCGTCACCTTGCGCGATACCGTGATCGTCACGTCGGAGCTGGGCGACGCGCTGGCGCCGGTGATTCTGCTGGCCATGCCCATGCAGACGCTGGCGACCTTTGTGTCTGACCGGCGCGAGATGCTGCGCGGGCGGGCGCTGATCGCGTGTTCCAAGGGGGTCGACCTGGAAACCGGGCGCGGTCCCGCCCGCGTACTGGCCGATGCGCTCCCCGAGGCCACGGTCGGCGTGCTCACCGGCCCCAGCTTCGCCGCCGACATCGGGCGCGGGCTGCCCACGGCGCTGACGCTGGCCTGCGCCGACGAGGCCGCGGGCGAAGCGCTTCAGGCCGCGCTGTCGGCCCCGGCGCTGCGGCTTTACCGCACGGCGGATGTGGCGGGGGCCGAACTGGGCGGCGCCCTGAAGAACGTCATCGCCATCGCCGCCGGGGTCTGCATCGGCGCGGGCCTGGGCGATTCGGCGCGCGCGGCGATCATGACCCGCGGCTATGCCGAGATGCTGCGCTTCGCCGCCGCCCGGGGCGCGCGGGCGGAGACGCTGGCGGGGCTGTCGGGCTTCGGCGATCTGGTGCTGACCTGCACGTCCGAGAAATCGCGCAACTACCGCTTCGGCCTGTCGCTGGGCGAAGGCGCGGAATTCGACGCGGGCACCACGGTCGAGGGCGTGGCCACCGCCCGCGCGCTGGCGCGGTCCGCCGCCGAGGAAGGCGTGGACATGCCCGTGACCACCATGATCGC
>SKMI01000162.1 GCA_007121115.1 Paracoccaceae bacterium
CGGTGGCGGCGACCAGGATCGGATCGGTGTAGCCCGCGGCCTTCAGGTCAAAGAGCGCGCCAAAGCCCCCCAGCCCCGCCATCACGCCGGGGCGCGCGGTGGCCTTTGCGGCGGGCTTGATCGCCTCGACCAGCGCGTTGCCCGCGTCGATGTCGACCCCGGCCTGCGCGTAGCTAAACCCGTTGCTGCCCTGTGCCATCGGCCCTGCCTTCCTGCGCTGCGGTGCTTGCGCCGGGCGATACCCGAAGCGGTGCGGCAGGGCAAGGCGGGGGGCATTGACATGCGCGCCGGGGCTCATATATCACATTCAACAATTCAAATATGATAGGAGACGACATGTCCCCCGCAACTGCGAAAAGCCCAATCGTCCGGGCCTTCTTTGACCGCCCCACCGGTAGCCTGCAATACGTGTTCCACGACCCGGACACCCTGCGCGGCGCCATCGTCGATCCGGTCTGGAACTTCTACCCCGAAGCGGGCGCGGTGACCCGTGAAAGCGCCGACGAGATCCTGCGCTATATCGACAAGGCCGGGCTGACCATCGACTGGGTGCTGGACACGCACCCCCACGCCGACCATTTCAGCGCCGGGCCCTATCTGGCCGAAAAGCTGGGCGCGCCGCACGGGATCGGCGAGAAGGTGACCGGGGTGCAGAAGCTGTGGCAGGAGATCTACAACCTGCCCGCCGATTTCCCCACCGATGGCCGCCAATGGGACCGGCTGTTCGCCGAAGGGGACGAGTTCATGGTCGGCACCATCCCGGTGCGGGTGATGTTCTCGCCCGGGCACACGCTGGCTTCGGTCACCTATGTGGCGGGCGATGCGGCTTTCGTGCATGACACGCTGATGATGCCCGCGTCGGGGACCAGCCGCGCCGATTTCCCCGGCGGCAGTGCCGAGGACCTGTGGCGGTCGATCCGCGCGATCCTGGACCTGCCCGCCGAGACGCGGCTTTATGTCGGCCATGACTATCCCGCACCGGACATGGCGCCGGAATACATGGCGACCGTGGCCGAGCATCGGCTGAGCAACCGCCACGTCAAGGACGGGATCAGCCGCGAAGAATTCCTGTCCACCCGCACGGCACGGGACGAGACGCTGAAATTGCCCGCGCGGATGCTAGAGGCCTTGCAGGTCAACATCCGCGGCGGGCGCCTGCCGGAGCCCGAGGCGGAGGGCAAGACCTATCTGAAAAAGCCCATCGGGCAGTTCGATCCGCGCTGAGACGGCGGGCCTGCCTTGACCCGATGCCCGGTTTTCGCGCATAGCACGGGGCAGGGCGGGCCTGTAGCTCAATTGGTTAGAGCAGAGCGCTCATAACGCTTTGGTTGGGGGTTCGAGTCCCTCCGGGCCTACCACCCATCCGACCCCCTCAGAGCGGCTGGATCAGCCCCAGCGCGATGGCCCGCGCCACGGCCTGCGGCGTGGTAAGCGCGTGCAACTTGCTGCGGGCTGAACGCACATGCACCTCGACCGTGCGGTGCGAAATGTCGAGGATGTCGGACACGTCCATATGCGTCTTGCCTGCGGCGATCCACTGCAGGATCTCGCGCTCGCGCGTGGACAGGGCGCCAACGCGCAGGCTGCGCATCACCATCCCCGAGCGCATCACCGTGTCATGGATATGCGTGGCCACACCCTGCAGGTCGCTCATCACCGCGCGCTTGAGCTTGCGCCATTCCTCGGGCGTGCAATCGCGGGTGACACTCAGCATCCCCATGTCTCCGTAGGGACCGCGCACCGGGATGGTCAGGCCCCGGTCCGTGATGCCGAAATCGCGGGCACTGCGGAACACGGCGGCGAAATCCTTGTCATGCTCCAGCCGCTGCCAGTCCACCGGCGCCACGCTGCGCGCAGCCTTCCGCAGGGTCGGGTCGATGGCGTGGAACCCCTGGGCGGCGTAATGGTTCTTCCAGTCGTCCGGATAATTGACGAAACCGTGCACGGTACCGTCCACGGTATTGAACCCGGCATAGGCGGCGTAATCGAATTCGAAACGGTCGCACACCTGGTCCAGGAAGCCGGAAACCGGGGTCGGATTGGCCGGAAGGGTGCCAAGGTCGAAGAGTCGCAGCCTCTGGTCCTCCTTCCTCTGCGCTGGCGTGTCCGATGCGGGACAGGCGCAAGCGTATGCGGATGGTGCTCAGCTAGGTTCGGTCTCCACCATGGAGTCGATCATTGCCGTGATCGCGGTCTTCTGCGTGACGTTGAGCCGCGCGGCCTTGCGTGCCAGTTCCAATACCTGCTGATCGGCCAGCAGCGCAACCGTCTCGGCCCCGGCGTCGGCGCACTTGGGGCCGTCCGGTGACAGATTGATGCCTTCGAAGAAGGCGCGCACCGGCACGCAAAGCCGCGCCGCAATGGCGCACAGCCGCGAGGCACTGATCCGGTTCTGCCCCGTCTCGTATTTCTGGACCTGCTGGCAGCGCACGCCGATGGCGTCGCCCAGCTCGCTCTGGCTGAGACCTGCTATGAGGCGATGAGCCCTGATATTGCGACCCACGTGACGGTCAATTTCGCGCATGTCACTCATGTTCCTACACATATTGCCACGTCCGCGCCGATTGCGCAAACGGGTTGCCGGTCGGCGACGTGCCCCTCCCGGTCATGCCTGCGCGGCCAGGCGGTGGGGCCGTGGTCGATCAAACGCATCACCCGCAAGCGCAACGGCAGGTTTCGGATCCGAACAACTTAGAATTGCACGATCCGCTTGCGCGTTCAAGCCGATACGGTCTTGCTGCGTGGGCACGGCTGGGAAGCACTGTTCGCAGATTGCGGACAGTTGCCGGGCATCAGCGACCCCCGCAGTGCGTCCCGGGGGATGTGCGCGGCTTGAGGCGCCTGCGTCGCGGTGCCTGCAAACCGGGCTCCACGCTCCTGATTGGCCGCACGCGCGCGCTTCAATATTGCTGCATGGCGCGGTCTCGTCTAACGATTGGGCAACGCAGGGTCTGGACACATGGGCCGATAC
Source organism: Paracoccaceae bacterium (assembly GCA_007121115.1). GTDB lineage: Bacteria > Pseudomonadota > Alphaproteobacteria > Rhodobacterales > Rhodobacteraceae > Rhabdonatronobacter. The sequence continues at coordinate 2,972 of SKMI01000162.1, forward strand.
AGCCAACCGAAAACAACCGTGTCGCGCGCCAGCGCAGGGGATGGAGTGTCCCGTGGCTGAGCGGACCCCATTGCTGGTGGCCGAGTCGCTGACGCGGCGGTTCGGGGCGCTGGTGGCGAATGACGCGGTCGATCTGCGCATCATGCCCGGCGAGATTCATGCGCTTCTGGGCGAAAACGGCGCCGGGAAGTCGACGCTGGTGAAAATGCTCTACGGGTTGCTGGTGCCCGATTCGGGGCGAATCCTGTGGCGCGGCGAGCCTGTGACCCTTGCCGATCCGCGTGCGGCGCGGGCGCTGGGGGTCGGGATGGTGTTCCAGCATTTCTCGCTCTTCGACGCCATGACCGTGGCCGAGAACGTGGGCCTGGCGCTCGATGAGAAGGCGCCGCTGCGCGAGGTGGCCGAGCGGCTGCGCGAGGTGTCCCGCGCCTATGGCCTGCCGCTGGAACCGGGGCGCGCGGTCTGGCGGCTGTCGGTAGGCGAGCGCCAGCGGATCGAGATCGTGCGCTGCCTGATGCAGGACCCGCAGTTGCTGATCCTGGACGAGCCGACGTCGGTGCTGACCCCGCAGGAGACCGAGCGGCTGTTCGACACGTTGCGCACCCTGCGCGGCGAGGGGCGCGCGGTGCTCTACATCTCGCACAAGCTCGACGAGGTGCGGCGGCTGTGCGAGGC
>SKMI01000269.1 GCA_007121115.1 Paracoccaceae bacterium
CGGTGGCGGCGCCCCTCGCTGTCCGGCAACTCCACTGTCTCCAGCCAGGCCGCCATTTCCTCGGCCACGAAGCCGCGATAGAAGGCATCGCGCGCAGCCTCGATCTGCGCTTCGCGGCCGCGGCGGGTCTCGGACTCGGTCAGGATGCGGGTGTAGGTGCCGGCCAGCACCGGGTTGCGCAACAGCCCGCCGGGCACCGGCGCGGCGCCGCCGGGCAGCCAGGTGGCGTGGGAACTGGGCCAGGTGGCGGCGAAGAAACCGCCCAGCCCGGCGATGATCTCGGCCGCGCGGGGCAGGCAGGGGTGGCCCGCGCGGGCGTAATGGATCGCCGGTTCCAGCACGTCTCGCAGGGGCAGCCGCCCGTGGTCGCGCAGCATCAGCATCCAGCCGTCCCAGGCGCCCGGGATCACCGTGGCCAACAGCCCGTCGCCCGGCACATGGGTCAGCCCCTGCGCGCGGTAATGCGCCAGCGTGGCGCCCGCAGGCGCGGGCCCCTGGGCGCAGAGCACCTGCGTCTGTTGCGTTTCGGCGTGCCACAGGATCGCCGGAAGTTCGCCACCCGGCCCGTTCAGATGCGGCTCGACCACCTGCAGGACCAGCCCGGTCGCCACGGCGGCGTCAAAGGCATTGCCGCCGCGTTCAAGCATTGCCATGCCCACGGCCGAGGCGATCCAGTGCGTGGAAGTGACCACGCCGAAAGTGCCGGTGATCTGGGGACGGGTGGTGAAAGTCACGCCGGGTTGCCTCGCACTGGGGTCTGGGGGGCATGCGCGCCGCCCGTTCTGACCCGAGGCTTATCGCGGCGGGACACCGAGGGGAAGGGCTGTCCCGCCCGTCAGTCGCCCGCCTTCGGCTCCACTGCCGCGTAGTATTTGCACAACCGCTCCGGCACATGCCAGCGGGTCATGGTCCCCGCCGGGATGAAGAAGCATTCGCCAGGTCCGAATGTCTCGTGGCTGCCGTCTTCGCCTTCGATGGTGACCGACCCTTCGAGGACCAGCGCGAATTCGTGATAGGGGAAGGGGTAAAGGCCGGTGGTCATCGCCTCGGTGTCCCACAGGCCGACGGTCATGGTCCCGGCGGCGTTGGTGAACAGCTCCCGCTCGCGCTGCTTTGCGCCGCTGACGGAACGGGTGATCGGGTCGGTGTCATCGGGGCGCATGTCGGTGTCCAGTACGATCACGCCACCCTCGGCGCTGTCGTCCTGCGGCGTGGGGGTGTCCGGATCATCGACGATCATGAAGAACTTCTTCAGATAGCCCGCCAGCATCCAGCTGAGCGGCATCCCGTCGCGCAGGATGACCGTCTGCCCGGCCTCGACCGAGGTACCGCGGCCCTGCCCGTCGATCATGGCGAAATTGCCCTCCAGCACGAAGATGAATTCGTCGCCCGGATAGGGCCCGAATGCCTCCTGCATCGAGGTCGTGTCCCACGTGCCTACCGTCACCCCCAGCGCCGGGTCCTCGAAGGCCAGGTGAATGTGCTGGACCGGCAGCGGCGAGTGAAAGTCTTCCGGGTCCAGCTCCATGCGCTCCAGCCCCGCGCCCGGCGGGCCATCGGGCAACAGGCGGATCAGGCGCTTGGTCATTTCACGGGCTCCCGCTGTGGCGGCGCGGCGCCCGGCCCGCAGGCCGGGCACGGCACGGGCTCAGTTGATGGTCCAGTTGTAGTCGCCATCGGTGAAGGTGTCGGCATCCACGCGCCAGATCGGCCCGCAGTCGAAGCCGCCGGCCTCGCCATCCCAGTTGACGCACATCTCGTCGGCGCGCATCTCCCAGCGGCCGGTGTCGGTACCGTCGGTGGTATCGTCATGGTTGGTCCGGCCATCGGCGCTGAAACACTGGGTGCCTTCGGACAGGCCCCAGTAGGTGATGCACTGGTCGGTGTGGAGGGCGAGGACCTCCTGCGCGCTCAGCGCGTCGGCCTGCGCCGCGGTCGCCGTCATGGTCCGAAAACCCAGCAAGGTTGCGGTTCGCGTGACTGTCAGCATGGTTGTCTCCCTGTTGCTGGTGGCGGCCTTATATGCTGGCCGGTTGGGTGGCGCGCGCCCGGAGAGATGCAGGCGCGCGCCGGGGCGGTTCCGGATCAATCACTCAGGTCGATCCAGATCGTCTTGAGTTCGGTGTATTGCTCATGGGCATGGATGCCGTTGTCGCGCCCGCCGAAGCCGCTGGCCTTGAAGCCGCCGAAGGGGGTAGAGATGTCGCCTTCGGAATAGGTGTTCACGCCGACCGTGCCGGCACGCAGCTTGCGCGCGTAGCGATGCGCCTTGGCGATGGAGGCGGTGTAGAGCGTGGCGGCCAGCCCGTATTGCGTCTGGTTGGCCAGTTGGATGGCCTCCGCGTCGCTCTCGGCACGGGTGACCCCGACCACGGGGCCGAAGATCTCCTGCCCGTAGATGTCCATGCCCGGGGTGACTTCGGCAAAGACCGTGGGCTTGAGCATCAGCCCGCCCGCGCCTTCGCCGCCCGCCACCACGCGCGCGCCCTGCGCCTTGCCGCGCTCCACCAGCTAGAAACCTTGGCGAAGTGTTCGTCGCTGACCAGCGGGCCCTGCCGCGTGGCCGGGTCCAGCGGGTCGCCCAGGGTCCATTGCGGCACCTGTTTGGCCAGTTCCGCGACCAGCGCGCCATAGACATCCTTGTGGGCGATGATGCGGCTGTTGGCGGTGCAGTTCTCGCCCATGTTCCAGAAGATCGCCTCGGCCTGGGTTTCGGCAATGGCGGGGATGTCCTCGGCGTCCGACAGGACCACAGCGGCCGATTTGCCGCCTATCTCGAGGCACACCTCCTTTAGGTTGGACTGCGCGGCGTATTCGAGGAATTTCCGCCCCACCTCGGTGGAGCCGGTGAAGGTGATGGCGTCCACATCCATTTGCCGGCCCAGCGGCTCGCCCACATCCGGGCCCATACCGGTGATGACGTTCAGCACGCCCGGCGGCACGCCTGCCTCCAGCGCCAGTTCGGCCAGCCGCAAGGCCGTCAGGCTGGTCTGCTCGGCAGGCTTGACGATGACCGAATTGCCGGTGGCCAGCGCCGGGCCGATCTTCCATGCCATCATCAGCAGCGGAAAGTTCCAGGGCAGCACCGCACCCACCACGCCGACGGGTTCGCGCACCACCAGTGCAAGGGCGTCGGGCGCGGTGGGGGCGATCTGGTCATAAAGCTTGTCCTGCGCCTCGCCGTGCCAGCGGATGGCGTTGGCGGTTTCGGGGATGTCGATCTGCAGACAGTCGGAGACCGGCTTGCCGGCGTCCATGGCCTCCATCACGGCCAGTTCCTCGCGGTGCGCCAGCAGCAAATCGGCCAGCTTGCCCAGCACCGCCTTGCGCGCGGCGGGGTGCAGCCCGGACCAGACCCCGGCCTCGAAGGCGCGGCGCGCGGCGGCCACGGCGGCATCCACATCCGCCGCGCCGCAGGCAGGCAGCGAAGCGATCGGATCGCCGGTATAGGGGTTTCGGGTTTCGAACGTGGCGCCGCTGGCAGCGGGGACGAAACCGCCATCGACAAAGGCGCCGGTGGGCAGTTTCAGGGATCTGGCGATAGCGGCATAGGCGTTCTTGGATCACTCCTTTCCGGGCTGACAATCTGGGCGCGCCCGCTCAGGGCCGCCCCGCCTGTGCGCAGCACAGGCAGCGCCC
>SKMI01000226.1 GCA_007121115.1 Paracoccaceae bacterium
CGTCCGCGCCAGGGCGTCTGCGGGCTGCTGGCCGATGCGCTGGTGGCCACGCCTGACGGCCCGGTGCCCGCCGACCGGCTGCGCCCGGGCGATATGGTCTGCACCCGCGATGACGGCCCGCAGCCGCTGCGCTGGGCCGGTCTTCTGCGGCTTTCGGGCGCGCAGATGCGCCGTAACCCGGGCCTCCGCCCGGTGCGGATCGGTGCGGGCGCGCTGGGCCGTGGCGTCCCGGTCGAAGACCTGCGGCTATCGCCCGACCAGCCGGTGCTGCTGAGCGCTCCCCGCGCGGGCGGCCTGTTTGCCGCGCCCGAAGTGCTGGCCCGCGCCGCCGACCTGGTCGATGGCCGCGCCATCCGCTTCGAGGATGCGCCTTCGGGCGCGGTCTATGTGCAGCTTCTGCTGGCGCGGCATCAAATCCTGACCGCAGGCGGGCTGGACGTGGCAAGCTATCACCCCGCCGATGCCGAACCGGCCCCGCCCGTGACCAGCGATACCCCCGCCCGGCCCCCCGATCCCACGGCATATGGCTCGCGTGCGCGGCGCTGCCTGAGCCCGGGCGAGGCCGCGCTCCTGGCCGCCTGAGCATGGCGGCATACCTCAATACAAGCTGACCCTGCGCCGGAAGGCTCGGAAAACACTTGTGACTCGGCCCCCATATTCCTATGGCGGGCGCTCACCATCGCTGCAACGGAAGGGCCGCGCATGGACACACAGCATGACCACCAGCCGGATCAATCGGTGTTCGAGCGCTACGCCGCGCATCGCTGGGGCCGCGGGATGGTGGCGCTGTGCGACAATGGCGATCTGGGCCTGATCGACCCCGCCCGCCCCGAGGCACCGCCGCAATCGCTGCCGGTGCTGCTGGAAAACCTGAGCGCGCGGGGGATCGATGCGCCCATGATCCTGCGCGTTGGTGCCTTCCTGCGCCGGTCACTGGACAACCTCAACGGCGCCTTTTCCCGCGCCATCGCGGCGGCAGCCTACAAGGGCGTCTATCGCGGCGTGTTTCCGATCAAGGTCAACCAGCAGGCCGGCGTGGTGGACCGGATCGTCGAACACGGGCGGCCGTGGTGCTTCGGGCTGGAGGCGGGCAGCAAGCCGGAACTGATCCTGGCGCTCTCGCGCGACTTGCCCGAGGGCGCGCTGCTGATCTGCAACGGGATCAAGGATGCCGAATACGTCCGGCTGGGCATACTCGCCCGCAAGATGGGGATCAACTGCGTGCTGGTGATCGAAAGCCCGGGCGAGCTGGACACCGTGATCGCCGAGGCGAAGCGGCTGGACGAACAGCCCCTGCTGGGTGTGCGCATCAAGCTGACGCGCCGCGTCAGCGGCAACTGGGCGGACAGTTCCGGCGACCGCTCGACCTTTGGCCTGACCACCAAGGAAGTGGTGGACATGCTGGACACGCTGCGCGCCCATGACATGCTGGACTGCCTGCGGCTGCAGCATTCGCATCTGGGCAGCCAGGTGCCGCAGATCATGGACATCCGCCAGGCGGTGGACGAGGCGTGCCGCTTCTTTACCGAGTTGCGCCGTCTGGGCGCGCCGCTGGACTACCTCGACCTCGGCGGCGGGCTGGGTATCGACTATACCGGCGAGGCGCGGGCCACCGACAATTCCATGAACTACACGCTGGACGAATACTGCACCAATATCGTGGAAACCGTGGGCTATGCCATGGACGAAGCAGACCAGCCCCACCCCACGCTGATCACCGAAAGCGGGCGTGCGATTGTAGCGCATTCGTCGATCCTGATCGCCGACATTCTGGAAGCCAGCTATTTCGACCGCTCGGAACTGGTGGCGCCGGAACCGGGCGACCATCACATGCTGTCGGACATGGCGGCGATCACCGGCTACCTGACCCCGCGCCGGGTGCAGGAATGCCTGAATGATGCCGAATACTACCGCGAGGAATTGCGCGCCCTGTTCCGCCGCGGCGTGATCGACATCGAACAGGTGGCGCGGGCCGAGCAGATCTTTCTTTACGTCGTCGGCCGGATCAAGGACCTGGTGGCGCAGGCGGACACCGTCCCGCCCGAGGTTGCGCACGAGTTGAACGAACACCGCGATATCTATCGCGCCAATTTCTCGCTCTTTCAGTCGCTGCCCGATGTCTGGGCCATCGATCAGGTGCTGCCCATCGCGCCCCTGCAACGGCTGAACGAGCCACCGACCCGCCGCGCGGTGCTGTCGGACATCACCTGCGACAGCGACGGCAAGATAAGCCATTTCGTGCTGGATGACGGGATCGACAATGCTCTGCCAGTGCATGAACTTCGCGCCACAGAACCCTATTATATCGGCGTTTTCCTGGTCGGTGCGTATCAGGAGACGCTGGGCGACCTGCACAACCTGTTCGGCGACACCAACGTGGTCACGGTGGATTTCAACGCCGACGGCGAGTTGGAACTGGAGCACGAGGTCGAAGGCGACACCGTGGCCGAGGTGCTGGCGGCAGTGGAGTATGAGCCGCGCCAATGCCTCGATGCCTTCAAGGGGATCGTCGAACGCGCGGTGCGCAAGGGCCAGATCAACCCCCGCCAACGCCGCATCCTGATGAACACCTATCGCGAGGCGATGGGCGGCTATACCTATTACGAACACCTGCGAGAGGAGGAAGCCCATGGCTGACACCAACAAGGACGTGCTGGTTATCGGCGCAGGCGGCGTCGCTTCGGTCACGCTGCACAAGATGGCGATGAACCCCGACCTGTTCCCGGGGCGGATTTCCGTGGCCAGCCGCACGAAGTCCAAGTGCGATGCCATTGCGGATTCGGTCAAGGACCGCACGGGGGTCGAGATCATCACCCACCAGATCGACGCCGACGACGTGGACGCCACCGCGGCACTCATCGACGCGCTGAAGCCCGCGCTGCTGGTCAACCTCGCACTCCCCTATCAGGATCTGGCGCTGATGGAAGCGTGTCTGCGCACCGGCGTCCACTATCTGGACACCGCCAATTACGAACCGCCCGACGAGGCGAGATTCGAATACTCCCACCAGTGGAAACTGCATGACCGGTTCCAGGACGCCGGGCTGATGGCCACCCTCGGCGTCGGCTTCGACCCTGGAGTGACCAGCATCTTCGCGGCCTATGTCCGCAAGCACTACCTGTCCGGCATCCGGCTGATCGATATTCTGGATTGCAACGGCGGCGATCACGGCCACCCCTTCGCCACCAACTTCAACCCGGAAATCAACATCCGCGAGGTAACGGCCGAAGTGCGGCACTGGGAAAACGGCCAGTGGGTGACCTCGCCCGCCATGTCCACGAAGGTCGAATTCAACTTCGATCAGGTCGGCCCGAAAAACATGTATCTGATGTATCACGAGGAGCTGGAAAGCCTCGTGACCCATTTCCCCGAGATCGAGCGCGCGCGTTTCTGGATGACCTTTGGCGATGCGTATATCCAGCATGTGACTGTATTGCAGAACGTCGGCATGACCGGGATCGAGCCCGTCGAGTATGAGGGCCACCAGATCATCCCGCTGCAGTTCCTGAAAGCGGTGCTGCCGAACCCCGGCGATCTGGGCGAACGCACCAAGGGCAAGACCAACATCGGCGATATCATCACCGGCCCGGCGCAGGACGGCTCGGGCGAGAAGACGTATTACATCAACAAC
>SKMI01000125.1 GCA_007121115.1 Paracoccaceae bacterium
CTGGCGCCGGACCCGGCGGTGGCATCCATGCCCGCGCCGCGCTTCGGCCCGGCGCGGCCCTATGCGCCCGCGCGCACCAACACCGAGATCGCGCATGACATCATGGAGTTGGGGTTCTTCCTCGAAAGCGGGCGGGCGATCCCGCAGTTCTCGCGCTTCGAGGGGCCGGTGGGGGTGGCGCTGACCGGGGACGTGCCGCCGGGCGCGCGGCGCGAGACAGAGCGGCTCCTGGAGCGGATGCGGCGCGAGGCGGGGTTGCAGGTGCGGCTGGTGGACCGCGCGCCGGCGCAGGTGACGGTGGAGTTCGTGTCCGCGCGGCAGTTGCGCGCGGCGGTGCCGCAGGCGGCGTGTTTCGTGGTGCCGAATGTGTCGGACTGGGGGGCGTTTCGCGCCGCGCGGCGGAGCGGGGCGCTGGACTGGACGGCGGTGGCGGAACGCACGCGGGTGGGCGTGTTCATCCCTTCGGACGTGGCACCACAGGAGATCCGCGATTGCCTGCACGAGGAGATCGCGCAGGCGATGGGGCCGCTCAACGACCTGTATCGTCTGCCCGATTCGGTGTTCAACGACGACAATTTCCAGACCGTGCTGACCGGCTTCGACATGCTGGCCCTGCGGGTCTGGCATGCGCCGGAACTGCGCAGCGGGATGAGCCGCGCGCAGGTCGCCGAGCGCCTGCCCGCGATCCTGGCGCGCGAGAACCCGCGCGGGGAGCGGCCCTTCCGGGGCCAGTTGCCCGAGCGCAGCCCGCGTACATGGATCAATGCGGTGGAAACTGCGCTGGGCCGCGGGGGCAGCACGGCGGTGCGGCGCAATGCGGCGGCCAGCGCACTGGCCATCGCCTCGGCCCGGGGCTGGGAGGATGCGCGCATGGGTTTCAGCCTGTTTCTGGTGGCGCGTTTTGCGCCGCCTGCGGCGGGCGAGACGGCGATGGCGGCGTTGATGCAGGCGCAGCGCATCTTTCGCGGGCTGCCGGGGGGTGAGGTGCATGCCGCGCATATGGACATGCATGTGGCCACGCAGGCGCTGGCGGCGGGGCAGGTCGAGCTGGTGCTGTCGCTGACCGAGCGCGCGCTCGATGCCGCACGGCGCACCGAGAATGCAGCCTTTGCGGCGACGCTGATGCTCTTGCGGGCCGAGGCGCTGGAGCGGCGCGGACGCGCGGCCGAGGCGGCGGCGCTGCGCGAGACGGCCGCACCGCTGGCGGCCTGGGGCTTCGGGCGCACGGATGTGCTGGATCGGCGCATTGCCGAGATCGCCGCGCTGCGCTAGGGCGGGCGCGATGGCGCCGCGCGGCGATGCTGGAGGGGTTCGGATGATCGTGATTCTGGGGATAATCCTGGGCGTGGTCCTTGGCGTGCGCCAGGCCGCGCGCATGGGCGGGCAGGGGCTGGACAAGCTGCAATACGGCACGGTCTACGGGATCATCGGGGCGATTGTCGGGCTGGCGCTGACCGTGGCGATCGAGTGGTCGTTCTGAGTCGATGTTCCTGCCGTTCTTCGATCAGTTGCGGTCCCATGGCGTGCCGGTCTCGTTGCGCGAATTCCTGGGCTTTCTGGAGGGGATGCAGGCGGGGCTGGTGACCTATGACGCGGAAGGGTTCTACTACCTGGCGCGCACGGCGATGGTGAAGGACGAGCGCCACATCGACCGCTTCGACCGTGCCTTTGCCGCCGCGTTTCGGGGGCTGGACGCGATTTCGCCCGAGGCGGTGCTGGGCGCGCTGGACCTGCCGCGCGACTGGCTGGAGAAGCTCGCCGAGAAGCACCTGACCGAGGCCGAGAAGGCCGAGATCGCGGCGCTGGGCGGGTTCGACAAGCTGATGGAGACGCTCAAGGAACGGCTGGCCGAACAGAAGGGGCGCCATCAGGGCGGCAACAAATGGGTCGGCACCGCCGGGACCTCGCCCTTTGGCGCCTATGGCTACAACCCTGAGGGCGTGCGGATCGGGCAGGACGAAAGCCGCCACCAGCGCGCGGTCAAGGTCTGGGACAAGCGCGAGTTCCGCGATTTCGATGATACCCGCGAATTGGGCACACGCAACCTGAAGATGGCGCTGAAGCGGCTGCGGCGCTGGGCGCGCGACGGGGCCGAGGAGGAACTCGACCTCGATGGCACCATCCGCGCCACCGCCGAGCAGGGCTGGCTGGACGTCAAGACCCGGCCGGAGCGGCAGAACGCGGTCAAGGTGCTGCTGTTTCTGGATGTGGGTGGCTCCATGGATCCGCATGTGCGCGCGGTGGAGGAATTGTTCAGCGCCGCGCGGGCCGAGTTCCGGCATCTGGAGCATTTCTACTTCCACAACTGCCTTTACGAGTTCGTCTGGCGCGACAATGCCCGGCGCTGGTCGGCGCGAGAGCCGACCTGGGACCTGTTGCGGACCTATGGCGCGGACTGGAAGTGCATTTTCGTCGGCGATGCGGCGATGTCGCCCTATGAGGTGGCGGTGCCGGGAGGCGCGAACGAGCACTGGAACGAGGAGGCCGGGCAGGTCTGGCTGGAGCGGGTCCGGGCGCATTGGCCGGACACGTTGTGGATCAACCCGGTGCCCGAGCGCTTCTGGCCGCACACGCAATCCACCGCCATGATCCGGGAAATCTTCGAGGAGCGCATGGTGCCGATGACGCTGGACGGGATCGGCCGCGGGGTGAAGCTGCTGGGGCGATGAGGGTGGTGTCTGTACCGTTGGGCGCAGACGGGAGGCTGGGCTGACCTTGCGGCGCGCCCGTGCCGGGCGCAGGTCTTCTGGCACTTCGTGCGGTTGAAGGGGGCATTCTGCCCCCTCTGCGCGCAAGCGCGCATTCACCCCCTGAGGATATTTCTGCACAGATGATATGGGAAAGGCACGCCCGCAGCGCGCGTCAGCGTGCTGCCCGGCCCAACCGGCGCCTGCGCGCGCTCCGCGCGCTGGACGACGGGCGGGAGTGCCCCGTCTCGGGGGCGCCTGGTGTGCGGGGGCGAGCCCTCGGCGGCTGGGGCCCGCGGGCAGGTCGGGCGGGTCGAAGGCGGTGAGATCATGGTGGCGCAGCCCGCGCAGGTCCGGTCGTGGTCGCGGCGCAGTGTTCAGCGCGCGGGGCGCGTTCAGCCGCCGGTGTAGTCGGCGCGCACGAGGCCGTATTTGGCCATCTTTTCGTTCAGGGTGCGGCGCGGCAGGGAGAGTTCCTCCATCACCGCGACGATCGAGCCCTTGTGGCGGCGCATGGTGTTGTCGATCAGCATCCGTTCGAAGGATTCCACGTGATCCTTCAGAGGCTTGCCTTCGGTGGTGATGGCGCCGCCCGAAGCTTCGTTGTCCTCCATCAGCATCGACAGGAGCGAGCCGCCCTCGCGGCGGCTCTGCAGCACCGCGCGTTCGGCCATGTTGATCAGTTGCCGGATATTGCCGGGCCAGGGCGCCTGCAGCAGTTGGGCCGCTTCCTGGGCCGAGACCTCGGGGGCGGTGCAGCCGTATTCCTCGGCGAACTGGGCGCCATAGGCGGCAAAGAGGGTGAGGATATCCTCGCCGCGCTGGCGCAGGGGCGGCAGGGTGATCTTGAGCGCGGCGAGGCGGAAATAGAGGTCGGGGCGCAGCACGTCCTCGATGGTGCGGTCGGGGGTGTGTTCATTGCAGACCGCGATCACGCGGGTGCCGCCGGTCTCGGGCTGGTCGTTGATGAAGGCCAGGAGCCGCGCCTGCCCGTCCTCGCCCAGCGCCTCGATGCCCTCGAGGCAGAGCGTGCCGCCGCGGGCCTCTTCGACCAGCGGCAGGCCGCCGCCTTCGGCGACCGGGCCGAAGAGTTGGGCGATGAGTTCCTCTTGCGTGCGTCCGGCGCAGGACAGCGTGACGAAGCGCTTGCCCGCGCGTGAACCGACCGCGTGGAGCGCGTGCGCCACCAGTGTCTTGCCGGTGCCGGTTTCCCCATCGATCAGCACATGCCCGTCGGCCTGGCCCAGATCGAGGATGTCCTCGCGCAGGCGCTGCATGGCCTCGGAGTTGCCCGCGAGCTTGCGCATCAGCGTGGTGCCGTCGGCAAGCTCGCGGCGCAGGGCGCGGTTTTCCAGCGCCGTGCTGCGGGCCTTGGCGGCACGGCGCGCCAGGTCGGTCATGCGCTCGGGGTCGAAGGGTTTTTCCAGGAAGTCGAAGGCGCCGAGCCGCATGGCTTCCACCGCCATGGGCACGTCGCCGTGGCCGGTGATCAGCACCACCGGCAGGTTCGCGTCGATGCTGACCAGCTTGCGCAAGAGCGCCATGCCGTCCATACCGGGCATGCGGATATCGGTGATGACCAGTCCGGGGAAATCGGCCCCGATGGCGCGCAGCGCGTCTTCGGCCGAGGCATGGGACTCGGTTTCGAAGCCGGAGAGGGTCAGCCACTGGCTGACCGATTCGCGCATGTCGGCTTCGTCGTCGATGATCGCAACGCGCATGGCTCGTGTCATGGTCTTCCTCTGTCCTTGTTGCCCGCGCTGGCGGGAAAGCTCATCCGCGATGCGGCGCGCCCCGGGGCCGATGGCGCGCAGGCGGCGGGCCCGGCAGCGGGGCAGGCGGTGGCGCAGTCCACGGGCGCGGTCATTGCGCTGCCGTTGCCGCGGCCTCCAGTCGCGGCAGGCGCACCTCGAACAGGGCGCCGCCTTCGGCGCTGTTCTGCGCCGTCAGGCGACCGCCGTGATCCGAGACGATCCCCGACGAGATGGCCAGCCCCAGGCCGACCCCTTCGCCCGCCGCTTTGGTGGTGTGGAACGGTTCGAACAGATTGTCCAGATCCGCGATGCCTTCGCCGTTGTCGCGCACGGTCAGGGTGACCTCGTCGCCTTCGGTGACGATCAGGTCGATCTGGGGCGCGTTGGCCTTGCGGGTGGCGTCGATGGCGTTGCGCACCAGATTGATGATCACCTGTTCGATGCGGATGCGATCGCCCATGACCATCGCCGGGGTGGGGGGCAGGGTGCGGGTGACCAGCACGCGGGCGCTGCGCAACTGCGGCTCCATGAGCGAGAGCGCCTCGGCCAGGCAGTCGCGCAGGTCCACCGGGGCAAAGGCCTCGCCGCCCTTGCGGGCGAAGGACTTCAGCGTGCGGGTGATGGCGCCCATGCGTTCGATCAGATCGTCAATGCGCTGGAAGCTGGCCAGCGCCTCGTCCACGCGCTTGCGGTTCAGCAGGAGCCGCGCGCCCGCCAGATAGGTCTTCATCGCCGCAAGCGGCTGGTTGAGTTCGTGGCTGACCGAGGCCGACATCTCCCCGAGCGAGGCCAGCTTGGAGCTTTGCGCCAGCGTCTGTTCGGCCACGGCAAGGTCCTTCTGCACCTTTTCGCGGGCCGAGACCTCGCGCTGCAGACGCATGTTGAGGGCGCGCAGCTCGGCCGATTCGCGCTGGAAGGACGCCGATTGCGACCAGGCCCGGCGCGACAGGATGTAGAAGGTCAGCGCCAGCAAGAGCGCAAACCCCATGATGACCAGCGCCAGGATGCCGTTCACGCGTTCGCGCACCGAGTCGTAGCGGGTGAAGGACACCAGTTTCCAGCCCCGGAAGGGCACGCGGATTTCCGAGCGCAACACTGCTTCGCCGCTGAGGAAGGCATCGGGCCGGTCCTGCGCCCAGTCGGCGGTGGCGCGCAGCGCGCGCGCGATGGCCGAGGGGGCATCGCGCAACGCCAGCGCCTCGGCTTCGGTCCGCCCGCGCCAGCGCGGCTCGGTCGCAAGGATGATGCGGCCCTCGCTGTCGGCAAGTGCCACCGCGTCGGCGAAGCCTGCCCAGCTGCGCTCGAACTTGGACAGATCGGCCTCGACCACCACCACGCCGAGGAAGTCGGCGGCTTGCCGGACTGTCCGCGCGAAGGTGAAGCTGAAGCCGCCGCTGTCGCGCTCGCGCACCAGAAACACGGTGTCCGTGGCCCGGCGAGCATCGACAAAAACCTGATCGTTGAGCCGGTTCATGCCCAGCCGGTTGCGGTCGGTGGCGGCCACGGTGCGGCCATAGCCGTCCAGCAGTTCGATGGAGGCGGCACCGATCTCGCCCTGCAGATCCATCAGTCGCTGCGAGGTGGCGGCGTAATTCCCCTCGCGCAGCGCGGTGATCAGTTCCGGATCGCGCGAGAGCAGGAGGGGGACCACGGAATTGCGCTGCAACTCGCTCTGGATGTTGCCGGAATAGAGTGTCAGCCGCATTTCGGCGCGGTTGCGGGTGTTGTCGGAGAAGCTTTCGGTCAGCCAGCCGTTGAGGACCCAGACCACCGCCACGCCCACCACCATCAGCAGCCCCACGACGATCCGGCCCCAGAGCGGGATGCCCAGGAACCCGTCGCGGGTTTCTTCCTGTGTCGCGGGTGTATGCGGCGGCGGTTTCATTGTCTCAGGATACGTCCCGAACGCGCGGCGCTCAACTGCGCAATGCGCAGGGCCTACGCGAGCGTGAGCGCGTCCATCAGGCTGCGGAACAGGAGCGCGCCGTCCTGACCGCCGTGATGCGCGGCGATGGCGCGTTCGGGGTGCGGCATCATGCCCAGCACGCGGCGGTTTTCCGACAGCACCCCGGCGATGGCACGGGCCGAGCCGTTGGGGTTGTCGGCGTAGGTGAAGGCGATGCGGTCCTCGGCCGCCAGCCGGTCGAGCGTGGCCGGATCGGCGGTGTAGTTGCCGTCATGATGCGCGATGGGCAGGGTGATGGCGGCGCCGCGCGCCCAGGCGGCGGTGAAGGGGCTCTCGGGGCTGGCGACCCGCAGCGGCACCGGCTTGCAGATGTAGCGCAGATGCGCGTTGCGTAGCAGCGCGCCGGGCAGGAGCCCGGTTTCCACGAGCACCTGAAAGCCGTTGCAGATCCCCAGCACCGGGCCGCCGGTATCGGCGAAAGCGGCGACCGCGCGCATGATCGGCGCGCGCGCGGCAATGGCGCCGCAGCGCAGGTAGTCGCCGAAGGAAAAGCCACCGGGCAGGCCGACGATGTCGAGGCGGTCGGGCAACGCGCTGTCCTTGTGCCAGACGCGGCTGACGCGGGCGCCCGCAGCCTCGAAGGCGACGGCGAGGTCGCGGTCGCAGTTCGATCCGGGAAAGGTGATGACGGCGGCGTGCATGGCGGCGCTCCGGGGCAATCGGTGATGCGCCGGGGATTAGCGCGAAACGCGGCGCGGGGAAAGGGCCTGCCGGGTGTGCGTGAGCGGTGAGGGGGGCTCCCGCCCGTCGCTGGTCGCATCGAAGATGCGCCCGCGCCCGTTGGGCCAGGCCCGGCGGCTGCGCCGCCGGGTCCGGAGGGGCTTCGCCCCGGCCCTGCGGGCCTCCCCAGGGTATTTTCGGGCAAGATGAAGAGGAGGGCGGGGCGCGTGTTGGGCCGGGCGCGGGCTGGCCGGGGTCAGGTGCCGCAGAAGGTAGCCTGCACGCGTTCCTCGGGTCGCGGCGGGTCCATCAGGTCGGCATCGCCCGGGGCCGGGTCGAAAGGGCGGGTGGTGGCGGTGTGCAGCCGTTGGAAGGGGGCGAAATCGCCCGCCACGGCGGCGGTGATCGCTTCCTCCACCCGATGGTTACGGGGGATGATGCCCGGGTTGGCGCGGGACATGCGGGTTTTCGCGTCCGCTTCGCTGGTGCCTTCGGCCGCAAGCCGCGTGCGCCAGTCGGCGGCCCAGGCCTCGAAGGCCTCGGGCTCGCGGAATTCCGCTGCCGCCTTGCCGGTGCGCAGACCGTGGAAGACCCGGGTGAAATCGGCGCCCAGCTTCGCCATGCGGTCCAGCAGGGTCTGCAGGAGCGCATCGTCGCCTTCGCGCCTGTCTGCCAGCCCCAGCTTGGCGGCGAATTGCTTGCCGTGCGCGGCCTCGTAGAGCGGCGCAAAGCCATGGACGATCTCGGTCGCCTCGGCGATGGCGGCGTCCTGGTCGTCCTGCATCAGCGGCAGCAGGCAGGTGGCCAGTTGCGCGAGGTTCCAGACCGCGATCTGCGGCTGATTGGCGTAGGCGTAGCGGCCGAACTGGTCTATGGAGGAAAACACCGTCTCGGGGTGGTAGGCGTCCATGAAGGCGCAGGGGCCGTAGTCGATGGTCAGCCCGCCGATGTGGCAATTGTCGGTGTTCATCACTCCGTGGATGAAGCCCAAGCCCATCCAGTGCGCGACCAGCTCCGCCTGCGCCGCCACCGTGGCGCGCAGGAAATCGGCCGGGGTTTCGGCCTGCGGAAAGTGGCGCGCGCGGGCGTGGTCGAACAGGGTCCGGATCGCCGGCACATCGCGGCGCACGGCGAAATACTGGAAGGTGCCCACGCGGATATGGCTTTGGGCAACCCGCGTCAGCACTGCGCCGGGCAGGCGCCCCGCTTCGCGCCAGACCGGCGCGCCGGTGGTCACGGCGGCCAGCGCGCGGGTGGTGGGCACGCCCATGGCGGCCATCGCCTCGGACACCAGATACTCGCGCAGCACCGGGCCGATCCACGCCAGCCCGTCGCCGCCGCGCGAAAACGGCGTGCGCCCCGAGCCCTTGAGCTGGATGTCCATGCGCGTGCCGTCGCGCGCGATCACCTCGCCCAGAAGATGCGCGCGCCCGTCGCCCAGTTGCGGCACGAAGCCGCCGAACTGGTGCCCTGCATAGGCCATTGCCAGCGGCTCGGCGCCTTCGGGCAGGGTGGTGCCGGAAAACACCGCCGCGCGCGTGTCCTCGGGCGCCTCGGGCAGGCCGAGGTCGCGGGCCAGCGCGGCGTTCCAGGCGATGAGGCGGGGTTTCGGTGCGGGTTCGGGGTCGATGCGCGCGTAAAGGTGTGGCGGCAGGCGCGCGTAGCTGTTGTCGAAGGCGATGGCCATCGTTGCGGGGGCGGGGTGGGGAGCGGCCTGTGTCATGCCCGGCAGATAAGCACTGCGCAGGCGAAGTCGAGAGCGGTCGCGCCGCTGGGTCCTGTGATGCGTCCTGCCGTCGTTTGCGGCCTCGGCGCACGACTGTCACCGCTTGCCCCAGGTTGGCCAGTGCGGCGCCCTTGCGATCCCGCGCATTTGATCGCGCGGGAGCGTCCACAGCCCCGCTTGCGCATCCGCAGGCGCGCAGAGGCGCTTGACCATCCCGCGGCCCCGCGCCAGTTTGACGCGCGCAACCTCAGGAGCCCGCATGTCCCGCACACCGCCCCCGTTTTCGGGCTTCGAATGGATGATCGCCTGGCGCTATCTGCGTGCGCGCAGGGCCGAAGGTGGCGTCAGCGTGATGACGCTGATTTCCTTCATCGGCATCACTCTGGCGGTCTTTGCGCTGATTGCCACGCTCTCGGTGCGCGCTGGCTTCCGGGCCGAGTTCGTGGACACGATCCTGGGCGCGAATGCGCATGTGACCATCTATGCCTCGGTCCAGTTCACCGAAAGCGGCGCGGCAAGCCGGGTGATCGACGACTACCGCGAAATGGCCGCGCGGGTGGCCGAGGTGCCGGGCGTCACGCGGGTGGCGCCGCTGGTCAAGGGGCAGGTCATGGCCTCGCTGGACGGCGCCTCGGCCGGGGTCGAGGTCTTCGGTATCGAGAAGGAGAACCTGCTCACCATCCCCCGCATTGTCGAGCCCGAGGACAGTCTGGGCGACATCATGCGCTTCGAGGACGGGATCGCCATCGGCTCGGGGGTGGCGCGCGACCTGGGCGTGATGGTGGGCGATGTGATACGCCTGATTTCGCCCGACGGGGCGCGTACGGCGTTTGGAACCAGTCCGAGGGTGTCGGCCTATGAGGTGGTCTATATCTTCACCGCCGGGCGCTATGACATCGACCGCACCCGCGTCTACATGCCGTTCGAGGAGGCGCAGGTCTATTTCAACCGCGACGGGGTGGCGGATGAACTGGAGGTGATGGTCGCCCACCCCGAACGCATCGACGCCATGTATGACGCGCTGCTGCAGGCCGGGGGCGACCGGGCGATGCTCTGGACCTGGCGCGACAGCGCGGGCTCCTTCCTGCGCGCGCTGGATGTCGAGGACAACGTGATGTTCGTGATCCTGTCGATCCTGGTGCTGATCGCGGCCATGAACATCATTTCCGGGCTGATCATGCTGGTCAAGAACAAGGGCCGCGATATCGGCATCCTGCGCACCATGGGGCTGACCGAAGGCGCGGTGCTGCGGGTGTTCTTCATCTGCGGGGCGGCGGTGGGGGTGGCGGGGACGGTGTTCGGCGTGATCCTGGGCTGCCTGTTCGCCATCTACATCGACCCGATCTTCAGCTTCGTGAACTATGCGGCGGGGGGCGGGGTCTGGGACCCCTCGATCCGGGGCATCTACAACCTGCCCGCGCTGCTCAGGGCGGAGGATGTGCTCAAGGCGGTGGGGCTTTCGCTGGGGCTTTCATTCGTGGTCACGATCTTCCCGGCGCGGCGCGCGGCGCGGATGAACCCGGTGGAGGCGCTGCGCTATGAATGAGGAGGCGCCGGTTCTGACCCTCGAGGGGATCAGCAAGACCTACAACAAGGGGCGCCCGAACGAGGTGCAGGTGCTGACCGAGGCCGGCGTGACCCTGAAACCGGGCGAGGTGGTGGCGCTGGTGGCGCCTTCGGGGGCGGGCAAGTCGACGCTCCTGCATATCGCCGGGCTGCTGGACACGCCGGACAGTGGCGCGGTGCGTCTGGCGGGCAGGGACATGAGCCGCCTGGGCGATCACGCGCGCACCGTGGCGCGGCGGCGGCAGGTCGGTTTCGTCTATCAGTTCCATCACCTGTTGCCGGAGTTCACGGCGCTGGAAAACGTGGCGCTGCCGCAACTGGCCAACGGGGTCGCCCGGGCCGAAGCGGATGCGCGTGCGGCGGAGCTTCTGGACCGAGTGGGACTGGCCGCGCGCCGGGACCACCGCCCGGCCGCGCTCTCGGGGGGCGAGCAGCAGCGCGTGGCCTTCTGCCGGGCGCTGGCCAATGCGCCGGCGCTGTTGCTGGCCGACGAACCGACGGGGAACCTGGACCCGGCGACCTCGGATCAGGTGTTCGGGGTGCTGATGGAACTGGTGCGCGACACGGGCTTGTCGGCGCTGATTGCCACGCACAATCTCGGCCTGGCCGAGCGGATGGACCGGACGTTGCATCTGGATGCCGGTCGTGTGACCTGAGCCTCGCCGATTGCGCCGGGCCGGTCTTGCGGATCAGCGAGGGGTCAGCGCGATTTGCCACCGGTATATTCGCGCGCGTAGCGCGGGCCGAGAGCGGTGAGCATTTCATAGCCGATGGTTCCGGCCATGTCGGCCAGCGCGTCGATCCCCTGGGCCGGGCACATCAGGTCCAGTGCGCGCGGTGGCTCCGGGAGCGCGGTCACGTCCACCGTCAGCAGGTCCATTGACACCCGCCCCACCAGCGGACAGGCGCTGTCGCCGTGATAGAGCATAGGCTGGCCCGAAAGCACCCGGTGGATGCCGTCGGCATAGCCAGCTGACAGCGTGGCAATCCGCATCGGCTCGGGCGCGGTGAAGGTGTTGCCGTAGCCCACGGTTTCGCCCGGTTCCAGCTCGCGCGTCTGGATCACCGGCAGCGACAGGCGCACCACCGGGCGGGCCGCGTCGAACGGGCGGCCGCCATAGAGCCCTATCCCCGGGCGCGTCATGTCGAAGTGATAGGCGGTGCCCATCAGCACCCCGCCGGTGGCGGCCAGCGACCGGGGCACGCCGATCCCGTCGGTCAAGTCGCGGAACACCTGCAGTTGCTGCGCGTTCATCGGATGGTCGGGTTCGTCGGCGCAGGCCAGGTGCGACATCACCAGCACCGGCCCTTGCCCCAGCGCCAGTTCGGCGACGGCGGCCCATTCGGCGGGCTCCATCCCCAGCCGGTTCATGCCGGTGTCAAGCTGGATGCCGAAGGGATGGCCCGGCAGGATCTCGAAATGCCGGGTCATCTGGTCGATGCAGTTCAGCATCGGGATCAGCCCGGCGCCCCGGATTGCGGCGGCGTCGCCCGCCATGTGCCCGGAATAGACGTGGATGCGCGGCTCGGGGCCCAGGATCTTGCGCAAAGCCGCGCCTTCCTCGGCGATGGCGACGAAGAAATCGCGCACCCCTGCGGCCAACAGCACCGGGCCGACCTGTGCGGCGCCCAGCCCGTAGGCATCGGCCTTGATCGTGGCGGCGGTGCGGGTGCTCCGCGCCGAGGCCGCATCCAGCGCCCGCCAGTTGGCGGTGATGGCGTCAAGGTCGATGTGGAGCGTCGCGCGGGCCATGGCGCCTGTCTTGCCCGGCCCGCGGGCAGGGTCAAGCCGCAATCGCGCGCCAGCGGGGGAAGTCGCGCAAGGGCTTGCGCCGCCGGGATCGGTGGCCCAAACCGCAAGCATCCGTTGCCGGCAGGGATGCACCATGACCGACGGCCTTGACCTCTTCCTCGCCGCGCCGCCCGGGCTGGAGCCCGCGCTGGCCGAGGAGGCGCGCGCGCTGGGTTTCGACAGCCCGCACGTAGTGCCCGGCGGGGTGGAGGTGGCGGGCAGTCGCACCGAGGCCATGCGCGCCAACCTGTGGCTGCGCGGCGCAGGGCGGGTGCTCATGCGGGTGGCGCAGTTCCGCGCGCTGCATCTGGCGCAACTGGACAAGCGCGCGCACCGGGTCGACTGGGCCGCGCATCTGCGCCCGGACGTCCCCGTGCGGGTCGAGGCCGCCTGCAGCCGCTCGCGCATCTATCATCAGGGCGCGGCGGCGGAGCGGGTGGCGCGGGCGATTGCGGCGCGCAGCGGCGCGCCGGTGAGTTTCGGCGCAGGGCGCAATTCGGGTGGGGAGGACGCGCCCGAGGGCGATACCCCGCCGCTGCGGGTGCTGGCACGGATCGATGATGACCTGTGCACGCTCAGTATCGACACCTCGGGCGCGCCTTTGCACCGGCGCGGGCACAAGCTGGCCGTGGGCAAGGCGCCCTTGCGCGAAACGCTGGCGGCGCTGTTCCTGCGGCAATGCGGGTTCGACGGGCGGGAACCGGTGGTGGACCCGATGTGCGGTTCGGGCACCTTCGTGATCGAGGCCGCCGAGATCGCCGCCGGGCTGGCGCCGGGGCGCACGCGGGCCTTCGATTTCGAGCGTATGGCGGGGTTCGA
>SKMI01000155.1 GCA_007121115.1 Paracoccaceae bacterium
CGCCGCCACCAGCCGCCGCGAGGCCGCTTCCACCGCCACCACATCGTTGCCGTCCACGGTTTCGGCGTGCATCCCGTAGCTGGCCGCGCGGGCGGTGAAATCGGTGTTGGCCTGTACGCGCTCGACCGCCGTGCCCATGGCGTAAAGATTGTTTTCCAGCACGAAGCACACCGGCAGCTTCCACAGCGCGGCCAGATTCATGGATTCGTGGAACACCCCCTCGGCCAGCGCGCCATCGCCGAAGAAGCAGACCGACACGCGGTCCTCCCTTCGCATGGCGTCCCCCAGCGCCAGCCCCACGGCCAGCGGCAACCCGCCGCCGACGATTGCGTTGCCGCCATAGAGATTTGTTTCGGCGTCAAACAGATGCATTGACCCACCGCGCCCGCCGGCGCAGCCGGTGGCCTTGCCGTACATTTCGGCCAGCGCCGATTCCATGCTCATGCCGCGCGCCAGCGCGTGGCCGTGTTCGCGATAGGTGGAGACCACGCGGTCGCGGTCCTCCAGCGCCGCCGAAACGCCCACCGCCACCGCTTCCTCGCCATCATAAAGATGCATGAAGCCACGGATATGTTCCTGCGTGTAAAGCTCGTAGCACTTGGCCTCGAACCGGCGAATGCGGATCATCCCGCGCAAGAGGTCCAGCGCGTGGGCGTGATCCAGTTTCACCTTGGCATTCATTTCGCATCCCCCTCCAGCGTGGACAGATCGCCCTCGGGCAGGCCCAGCTCGCGCGCGCGCAGAAGGCGCCGCATGATCTTGCCCGAGCGCGTGCGCGGCAGGCTCTCGCGAAACACGATCTCGCGCGGGGCGACGGCGGGGCCGAGCTTCTTGCGCGCATGGCCGCGCAACTCGCGCTCCAGTGCGTCACCCGCCTCGAACCCGGTTTTCAGCGTGACGAAGGCCTTGACCAGTTCGCCCGCAGTCTCGTCCGGCACGCCGATCACGGCGGCCTCGGCCACCGCCTCATGCTCGATCAGCGCGCTTTCCACCTCGAAGGGGCCGATCAGATGGCCGGCCGATTTGATCAGATCATCGGCTCGGCCCACGAACCAGAAGTATCCGTCGCTGTCGCGCATGGCGAGGTCACCGGTCAGATACCAGCCACCCTTGAACACCTTGGCGTAGCGTTCCGGCTGGCCCAGATAGGCGCGCATCATCGACGGCCAGCCCGGGCGCAGCGCCAGATCGCCGATCTCGCCATCGGGCAGTTCGGTGACGGTATCGCCCTCTACCTGCACGATCCCGGCCTCGATCCCCGGCAGCGGCTTGCCCATGGCACCGGGCTTGATCTCCATGGCGGCGGTATTGCCGATCATGATCCCGCCGGTTTCGGACTGCCACCAATTGTCATGGAAGGGCAGGCCAAAGGTCTTTTCCCCCCAGAGCACGCATTCGGCATTCAGCGGCTCGCCGACCGAGGCCAGAAAACGCAGCGCGCCGAAATCATGGCCCTTGGCGGCTTCGGCCCCCGCGCGCATCATCATGCGGATCGCCGTGGGGGCGGTGTACCAGACCTGCACGCGCTCGTTTTCCAGAATCGAATACCAGCGATCGAGGTCGAATTCGGCCTCGTCCACCACCATGGTCACGCGGTTGCACAAGGGCGAGATGATGCCATAGCTCATCCCCGTCACCCAGCCGGGATCGGCAGTGCACCAGTAGATATCACCGGGCCGCAGATCGAGCGCCAGGCGCCCGGTTTCGGAATGCGCCACTACCGCCTGATGGACATGCACCACGCCCTTGGGCAATCCGGTGGTGCCCGAGGTGAAATGCAGCAGCGCCATATCCTCGGGGTCGGTCTGCACGGTGTCAAAGCTGTCGGAGGCCTCGGCCATCGCAGGGCCTAGCGCCACGCAGCCTTCGGGCGCGTCGTCACCGATGATCAGCACCAGCTTCAGCCCCGGCATCTCGGCGCGCCACGGCGCGACCTTGCGTTTGTAGTGCGCAGGCGTGGTCACCAGCACCGACGCCTCGCCGATCTCCATGCGCGCCCGCACGGGTTCCGGGCCGAAGGCGGCAAAGAGCGGGCTGACCACCACCCCGGCCTTCAACGCGCCGAGCGTGGCGGCATAGAGCGCGGGCACCCGGCTTGAGAGCAGGAAGAGCCGGTCACCACGTTCGATGCCATGCGCGCGCAAGACATTGGCAAAACGCGCGGCGTCAGTGGCCAGGTCGGCATAGGTCAGGACTTCCCGTTGCCCGTCCCGGCCAAGCCAGATCAGCGCGGATTGCGCTCCGTGCCCCGCGGCGACATGCCGGTCCAGCGCCTCATGCGCAATGTTCAGCCCGCCCCCGGGCAATCCCTGCAGGCGGGCGCGGGCAGCGTCCCAGCCAGTTGGAAGGGGCGGCGGGGCCCCCGTTGTCGAATGTTCCGAAGCGTTCTCCCTTGCCATGAATCCTCCCCCGGTAAAGCAAAGCAGTATTGCGGCGGCGGGGTCACCAAGCCTCCACGCCGGGTCACCCTGTCGAAAGATGAGCCTGTTGCAGACGCAATGGCCTGTCGTTGACACAGGTCAATCTGCGCCAGAGGCGCCGATGGCGAAGGCAACGGCTTGTCGACGTGGCCGACCCGAAGCGGACGGTTGAGTGATGGATCGGTTCTGAGCGAGGCGCAGCGCATGTCGGAAACGACAGCGAAGCGCAAGACATTCACGCGCGCAGCCTCTGGCCGGTTGACGCGTCGAACAGGAAAACCCTGTCGGGTGCAACTTTGATTGCGCAGCTTGCCTCGGCTGGCAGGGTGGTTTCTCCGTCAGCTTCGACCAGTATGCGCTCACCACCCGGGCCGGAAAGGTGAATGAAGGATACGCCCCCCAGGGCTTCGGTCATTTCGACCGTGTGACTGTCTCCTGCAACAATACGCAGGGCTTGCGGGCGAATTCCGGCCACGACCGAGCGCGGGGCAGCCGCAGGAAGTTTCACGGAGATGGTCGCCTTGCCGAGCGCGGCGACCCGAATGCCGCCATCCACCTGTTCCGCAGGCAGAAGGTTCATCGCAGGCGAGCCAATGAACCCGGCCACGAAGATATTGTCGGGGTCGCGATAGAGGTCGAGCGGCGCGCCGACCTGTTCGACCCGACCGCCGCGCAGCACGACGATCTTGTCGGCCAGCGTCATCGCCTCGACCTGGTCATGGGTGACATAGATCATCGTCGCGCCGATCTCGCGGTGCAGGCGCGCGATTTCCACGCGCATTTCCACGCGCAACTCGGCATCGAGGTTCGAAAGCGGCTCGTCGAACAGGAACACCTCGGGCCCGCGCACGATGGCCCGGCCGATCGCCACCCGCTGGCGCTGCCCGCCCGAAAGCGCCTTGGGCCGCCGTGACAGGTATTCCTGCAGGCGCAGGATCTCGGCGGCGCGCGCGACCTTGTCGCGGATCTCGGCCTTCGGGTGGCCGTTCATCTTGAGCCCGAAGCCCATGTTCTCGGCCACGGTCATGTGGGGATAAAGCGCGTAGGTCTGGAACACCATGGCCACGCCGCGCTGGGCCGGGTCCAGCCGGGTGACATCGCGCCCGCCGATGTTGATCTGGCCGCCGGTGGTTTCCTCCAGCCCCGCGATCATGCGCAGGAGCGTGGACTTGCCGCAGCCCGAGGGGCCGACGAAGACGCAGAACTCGCCCGGTTCGATGCCCAGGTCGACTCCGTGGATCACCTGGGTTTCGCCGTATTTCTTGATCACGTTCTGCAGGTTGACACCGGACATGGTCAGGCCCTCTTTCGGGTGCGGGGGGTGCTGTGTTCGGGGAAGCGCCAGTTTTCGGCCTCGGTGGCGATGGTCTGCGCGATGTCGCCGATGAGGGGGGCGAGCCTTGCCAGATCGCCCAGGCTGCTGCGCGCGGTGGTCGAGGTGACGGACAAGGCGCCCAGAACCTGCCCGCCCGTCGACAGGATCGGCACCGCCACGCAGATGATACCTGGCTCGTGCTCCTCATTGTCGAAGGCATGACCCCGCGCGCGGATCGCGGCAAGGTCTGCCTGAAGCGCCTCGGGCGTGGTCAGGGTCCTGTCGGTGAAACGGTGCCAGCTTTGCTGCGCAAGGATGCCCGGCAGGTGCGTCTCGGGGAGAAACGCCAGCATCGCCTTGCCGACCCCGGTGCAATAGGCCGGTCCCACCTTGCCCGCCTGCGAATACATGCGCACCGGGTCGCGGGCGTTGCGCTTGTCGACATAGAGCACCTGCGCGTTGTCCAGTTGCGCCAGGTGCACGGTCTCGCCCACCTCGGCCGAAAGCCGGTCCAGAAGCGGGCGCGCGATGGGCGCGAGCGAACTTTGCTGCCAGGCAACATGCGCCAGACGGACCAGCCGTATCCCCAGTGTGTAGCACCCCGCGCCCGGATCGTAGGACAGCATTCCCTGCGCGACCAGCGTCTGCAGAAGCCGATAGAGCGTGGCCTTGGGGTAGGGGCTTTCGCCCAGCAGGTCGGAAAACCGCACCGGGCGGGCGTGCGCCGCAACAAGGTCG
Organism: Paracoccaceae bacterium; assembly: GCA_007121115.1. Taxonomy (GTDB): domain Bacteria; phylum Pseudomonadota; class Alphaproteobacteria; order Rhodobacterales; family Rhodobacteraceae; genus Rhabdonatronobacter. The sequence goes on from SKMI01000155.1 coordinate 4,474, forward strand.
AGCACATCCAGCGCCTTGGCAACCGTGCCGTCACCGGCAGGATTTGCGGCCATCTCCCCCTCCCATGCGCGCGCAAACTCTCCTTGACAACCCATAGCGAGTTGGCTCATCATTTTCAATAATTAAAAACTAGTTTCAAATAGTGAAACCTGCAAGGGAGGAAAACATGCAGTTCACACTCAAGAGCGCTGCGGCGACACTGGCGCTGACGACGGCACTTGCCGTGCCCGCCAGTGCCGAATTGACCGGCGATCTGCGCATCTTCTTCAATGACCAGAACCCGGCCCCGCGCGCCGCCATCGAAGGCATGGTCGAGCGCTTTCAGGAAATGCACCCCGACCTGAACATCGAACTGACCCTGATCGACCGCGAGGCCAACAAGACCCAGATCCGCAACTACCTGACCGCCAACGCCCCGGACGTGAACGGCTGGTATGCGGGCAACCGGATGCGGCCCTATGTCAGCGCCGGGCTGTTCGAGGATGTCTCGGACCTTTGGGAGGGCGAGATGGGCGAGGAACTGGCCTCGACCCGTCCGGCGCTGACGCTCGACGGCGCGCAATGGGGCGTGCCCTACACCTACTACCAGTGGGGCATCTACTACCGGACCGACATCTATGACGAACTGGGCCTGACCCCGGCAACGACATGGGAGGAAGAGATCGAGAATTGTCAGGCGATCCTCGATTCCGGGCGCAAGTGCTACGCCATCGGCACGCGCTTCCTGTGGACCGCCGGCGGCTGGTTCGACTACCTGAACCTGCGCACCCATGGTTATGATTTCCACATGGCCCTGACCGCGAATGAAATCCCCTGGACCGATGACCGCGTGCGCGAGACCTTCGCGAAATGGCGCGAGCTGATCGACATGGGCGCCTTCATCGACAACCACACAGCTTATACCTGGCAGGAGGCGCAGCCCTACCTGGTGAACGGGCAGGCGGCGGCATATCTGATGGGCAACTTCATCGTCGAGCCGCTGCGCGATGCGGGCATGACCGATGACAACCTCGGCTTCTACCAGTTCCCCGAGATCACCCCGGGCATCCCCATGGCCGAGGATGCGCCCACCGACACGCTGCACATCCCGGCGCAGGCCCAGAACAAGGAAGCCGCGCGCGAATTCCTGCGCTATGTCGCCAGCGCCGAAAACCAGACCATCGCCAACGAGGTGCTGGGGCAGTTGCCGATCAACAGCAACGCCGAAGTCGCCGATGACAAGTTCATCCAGGCGGGGTTCGAGATGCTGTCCAACGCCGAAGGCGGCATCGCGCAGTTCTTCGACCGCGACGCCGACGCCGAGATGGCCAGCGCGGGCATGGAGGGCTTCCAGGAGTTCATGGTCATGCCCGACAATCTGGACGCGATCCTTGAGCGGCTGGAGCGCACGCGCCAGCGTATCCTCGAGGACTGAGGGGTTCCTCCCGCCGCCGGGGTGGCTGTCTAGCTGCCCCGGTGGATTATCGTGCAAGACGGGGTGAGTCATGGCCGCACCGATCATCACCGAATCCACCCCGCCGCCCGCGCGCGGCTACTGGCGCAGCAATCAGATGAAGCTCGCACCCTGGCTGTTTCTGGCCCCGGGCATCGTCTTCTTCGCGGTCTATGTCATCTTTCCGATCTTCCAGAGTTTCCATATCAGCCTCTACCGCTGGGACGGGCTGGGCGAGGCGCGCTACATCGGGATGCAGAACTACGAGCGGTTGTTCGACGACCCGGCCTTTTACACGTCGCTCTGGAACAATGTCCGCTGGCTGCTGCTCTATCTGCTGGCGATCCCCGGCGGGCTGTTCATCGCGCTGTTCCTGAACCAGCAGGTGCGCGGCATCCGGCTCTACAAGTCGTTGTTCTTCTTTCCCTTCGTGATCTCCCAAGTCGTGGTCGGGCTGGTTTTCGCCTGGTTCTACAATCCCTCCATCGGGCTTCTGAACCCCATTCTCGGACTTTTCGGCGCGGGGCCGGTCAACATACTCGGCAACCCCAACACGGTGACCTACGGCATCATCGCCGCCGGGCTCTGGCCGCAGGTGGCCTATTGCATGATCCTGTATCTCACGGGGCTGAACGCGGTCGATCCCGAACAGGTCGAGGCCGCGCGGCTTGACGGCGCCAAGGGCTGGCGGATGCTGTGGTATGTCATCCTGCCGCAACTGCGCCCCGCGACCTTCATCGCCGTGGTGGTCACCGTCATCGGCGCGCTGCGCAGCTTCGACATGGTCAGCGTGATGACCAGTGGCGGGCCGTTCGGCTCCTCCCGCGTGCTGGCCTATTACATGTTCGAGGTGTCGCTCTCGGAATACGGCTTCCGCATGGGCTATGGTGCCGCCATTGCGGTGATCCTGTTCCTGATCATGCTCGTCTATATCGCCTTCTTCCTGTGGCGCATGTGGCGTGAAGAGCGGGGGGTCTGAGCCATGTTCCCCACCCCCGTCGAGCGCCGCTCCACCGCCATTCAGGCCGGATACAAGGCGCTGCTGCCCTTCGCGCTGATCCTGTGGCTGCTGCCGCTGCTGATGGTCGCGCTGTTTTCCATCAAGCCCGATGCCGATTTCACCCAAGGAAACCTCTGGGGCCTGCCTTCGACCTTCGCGGGGTTCGAGAACTACACCCGCGTGTTCACCGACAGCGCCATGCCGCGCTATCTGCTCAACTCGATCTTCATCACCGTGCCGACGGTGATCGGCGCGGTGGCGCTGTCCTGCATGACGGGCTTCGCGCTGGGGGTGTATCGCTTCCGGGGCAATATCTGGATCTTCTTCATGTTCGTGGCAGGGAATTTCGTGCCCTTCCAGATCCTGATGGTGCCGGTGCGCGACCTGACGGTGAACATGGGGCTTTATGACACGCGGATGGGGCTGGTGCTGTTTCATATCGCGTTCCAGACCGGTTTCTGCACGCTCTTCATGCGTAATTTCATCCGCGCCCTGCCGCGCGAGCTGATCGAGGCCGCGCGGGTCGAGGGCGTCAGTGAAATCCGCATCTTCTGGTATGTGGTGCTGCCGCTGATGCGCCCGGCCATCGCGGCGCTGAGCGTGCTGATCTTCACCTTCATCTGGAATGACTATTTCTGGGCCGTGGTGCTGACCCAGGGGGTCGAATCCCAGCCCGTCACCGCCGGGATCACCGCCTTCAACAGCCAGTTCCGCGCCGCTTATCACATGATGAGCGCGGGCAGCATCATCGCCGCCCTGCCGCCCGTGATGATGTTCTTCCTGATGCAGAAACACTTCATCGCGGGGCTGACACTCGGAGCCGTGAAATGACATCGACCCAAAGGGGCGTCACATGAAAAAGATCGCGTTCATCGGGGCCGGGTCCACGGTCTTTATGAAGAACCTGATCGGCGACGCGTTGCTGCGCCCGGCCCTGGCCGATGCCCATATCGCCCTGATGGATATCGACGCGGCCCGGCTGGAAGAATCCGCCCTCGTTGCCCGCAAGCTGGTGACAAGCCTCGGCGCTGGCGCGCGTGTGACGGCGACAACCGACCGCCGCGCTGCGCTCGATGGTGCCGATTTCGTCATCGTCGCCTTCCAGATCGGCGGCTACAAGCCCTGCACGGTCACGGATTTCGAAATCCCCAAGGCCTATGGCCTGCGCCAGACCATCGCCGACACGCTGGGTGTGGGCGGCATCATGCGCGGGCTGCGCACGGTTCCCCACCTCTGGGCCTTGGCCCAGGACATGCGCGCGCTCTGCCCCGATGCGCTGATGCTCAACTATGTCAACCCCATGGCGATCAACACCTGGGCCCTGACCGCGCGCTACCCCGAAGTCCGGCAAGTTGGCCTCTGCCATTCCGTGCAGGGCACCGCCGAGGAGCTTGCCCGCGATCTCGGCCTAGCCGTCGCCGACCTGCGCTACCGCGCTGCGGGCATTAACCACATGGCGTTTTACCTGACCCTTGAAGCCCGCGACGGCACCGGCTGGCGCGACCTCTACCCCGCCCTGCGCGAAGGCTACCGCGCCGGGCGCATCCCGCTGGACAACGCCGCGAACCCTCGCTGCCCCAACCTCGTGCGCTATGAGGTGATGGAGCATTTCGGCCATTTCGTCACCGAATCCTCCGAGCATTTCGCCGAATACGTCCCGTGGTTCATCAAGTCCCACCGCCCCGACCTGATCGAGTGCTTCCGCATCCCGCTCGACGAATACCCCAAACGCTGCGAGGAACAGATTGCCGCCTGGACCACCCAGGCCGAGGCGCTGAAGTCCGCGCCGACCATTGACCACACCCCGACCCACGAATACGCCGCCACCATCATGGACAGCATCACCACCGGCACCCCCGCCGTGATCTACGGCAACCACGCCAATCGCGGCCATATCCCGCAACTGCCCGAAGGCGCCGCCGTCGAGGTCCCCACGCTGGTCGATGCCAATGGCCTGCACCCCACGGTCGTTCCCGACCTGCCGCCGCACCTGATCGCGCTCATGCGCACCAACCTCAACGTGCAGGAACTGACCGTGCAGGCGCTCCTGACCGAAAACCGCGAGCATATCTACCATGCCGCCATGCTCGACCCGCGCACCGCGGCTGAACTGGACCTGCGCCAGATCCGCGCGCTGGTGGATGATCTGATCGCCGCCCACGGCGACTGGCTTCCCGACTGGTGCCGGAATCGCAAAGCCGCCTGATCTTCATCTTGCGAAAAATACCCAAGCCCACCCGCGCCCAACAGACCGAAGGCCCGCAATGAAGACTCCCCGCCGCTCCGCTGCATGGTATGGCAAGCTCGACCGCGATGGTTTCATCCACCGGTCCTGGATGAAGAACCAGGGCTTCCCGGATCATGCCTTTGACGGTCGCCCGATCATCGGCATCTGCAACACATGGTCCGAACTCACGCCCTGCAATTCCGGCCTGCGCATCCTTGCCGAGGCCGTAAAGCGCGGGGTTTGGGAGGCAGGCGGATTCCCGGTGGAATTCCCCGTGACGAGCCTGGGCGAGACGCAGATGAAGCCCACGGCAATGCTGTTTCGCAACCTTCTGGCGATGGATGTCGAGGAATGCATCCGCGCCTATGGCATCGACGGGGTGGTGCTGCTGGGAGGCTGCGACAAGACCACACCGGGTCAGCTCATGGGCGCGGCCTCGGTCGATCTGCCCGCCATCGTGGTCAGTTCCGGGCCCATGCTCAACGGCAAGTGGCGGGGCCGCGATATCGGCTCGGGCACCGATGTGTGGAAATTCTCCGAAGCCGTGCGCGCGGGCGACATGACGCTTCAGGATTTCATGGCCGCCGAGTCGGGCATGTCGCGTTCGGCAGGCGTCTGCATGACCATGGGCACGGCCTCGACCATGGCCTCGCTGGTGGAAGCCATGGGCCTCGCGCTGCCCACCAATGCCGCGCTTCCGGCGGTGGACGCGCGGCGCACGGCGCTCGCTCACCTGACCGGGCGGCGGATTGTCGAGATGGTGGAGGAAGACCTCAAACCCTCGGATATCCTCACGCGGGGCGCCTTTGAAAACGCGATCCTGGCCAATGCCGCCGTGGGCGGGTCCACCAACGCCGTGGTGCACCTGCTGGCGATTGCGGGCCGCGTCGGCGTCGACCTGGGCCTTGCCCATTTCGAACTCGGTCGCGATATCCCGCTGCTGGTCAACTGCATGCCCTCGGGCCAGTACCTGATGGAGGATTTCGCCTATGCCGGCGGTGTTCCTGCGGTTCTGGCCCAACTCCGCGACCAGCTTCGCCCCGCGCGCACCGCCTTGGGCGGCGACATCAGCGCCTATGCCGAAGGCGCGGAAATCTTCAACGAAGACGTGATCCGCCCGCTCTCGAACCCCGTCAAACCCGCCGCCGGGCTGCGCGTTCTGCGCGGCAATCTGGCGCCTGACGGGGCGATCGTGAAACCCTCGGCGGCCACCGATGCGCTGCTGGAACACGAAGGCCCCGCCTATGTCTTCGAGAGCATCGAAGCCATGAAGGCCCAGATCGACCGCGACGACCTGCCGGTAACCCCCGAAACCGTGCTGGTGCTCAAGGGCTGCGGGCCGAAAGGCTATCCCGGCATGCCCGAGGTCGGCAACATGCCGATCCCGGCGAAACTGGTGAAAGCGGGCGTGCGCGACATGGTGCGCGTCTCGGATGCGCGCATGTCGGGCACTGCCTTCGGCACCGTGGTCCTGCATGTCGCCCCCGAGGCGCAGGCTGGCGGCCCGCTGGCGCTGGTGCGCACCGGCGACCGCATCCGGCTCTCGGCCAGCCGGGGGGAACTCACGCTGCTGGTGGAGGACGCCGAACTGGAGGCGCGCCGCACCGCCTGGACTCCCGACCCGCCGCATTACACGCGCGGCTATGCCAAACTCTACGTCGATCATGTGCTGCAGGCCGACCGCGGCGCCGATCTGGACTTTCTGGTGGGCAAGGACACCCGCCCTGTCACAAGGGAGAGCCACTGATGACCCTGCCGATCTATCCCGACCTGAACGGTGCCTCGGTCTTCATCACCGGCGGCGGCTCCGGCATTGGCGCAGGCCTGACCGAGGCCTTCCTGCGCCAAGGCGCGCGCGTAGCTTTCGTGCAGCGCTCGGATGCGACCCCCTTCTGCGACGAGATGGAGGCCGCCACGGGCAACCGCCCCCGCTTCATCGCCTGCGACATCACCGACCCGGCGGCCCTGCAAGCCGCCATTGCCGACGCCACCGAGGCCCACGGCCCGGTGCAGGTGCTGGTCAACAACGCCGCCAACGACCAGCGCCATACGCTCGAGGACGTCACGCCCGAGTTCATGGACTGGGCGCTGGCGATCAATTTCAAATGCTATGTGACGGCCATTCAGGCGGTCGCCCCGGCGATGCGCGCGGCAGGGAAGGGGGCGATCATCAACATCACCTCGATCAGCTACATGATGGGCAATGCGGGCTATCCGCTCTACACGGCGGCCAATTCCGCGCTGAACGGGCTGACCCGCAGCCTGGCGCGCGAATTCGGCCCCGACCGGGTGCGCGTCAACGCGCTGGCGCCGGGCTGGGTGATGACGCCGAAACAGTTGGAACAGTGGGTCACACCCGAAGGCCTGGCCGAGCACATGAAGCGCCAGGCCCTGCCGGACACGCTGGAACCCGCGGATATTGCCGGGGGGGTGCTGTTCCTCGCCTCCGACGCCAGCCGCGCCATGACCGGGCAGGCGCTGGTGATCGACGGTGGGGTGGTGGTGACTGGATGAGCGTTCCGGACTGGATAGCTGCCGACTGGGGCACCTCGCATCTGCGGGTCTGGGGGCTGAAGGCGGGGCAGGTGCTCCACCACGCCGCCTCGGATCAGGGGATGGGGAGCCTGACCCGTGCGGGGTTCGAGCCCGCGCTTCTGGCGCTTGTCGCCGACTGGTTGCCGGACGCGCAGGTAACGCCCGTTTTGGTCTGTGGCATGGCGGGCAGCCGTCAGGGCTGGGTCGAGGCGCCCTATCGCGCGGTGCCCTGCACGCCGCTGGGCGGGCCGCTGGCGCAAGCGCCGTGCCGCGATCTGCGGTTGTCGGTCCATGTCGTCTCGGGGTTGAAGCAAGCCAAACCCGCCGATGTGATCCGGGGCGAGGAAACCCAGGTCGCGGGGTTCCTTGCGCAAAACCCCGGCTGGGACGGGGTGATCTGCCTGCCGGGCACGCACAGCAAATGGGTCCATGTCAGCGCGGGTGAGGTGGTCAGCTTCCAGACCTTCCTGACCGGCGAGATGTTCGCGCTCCTGTCCGAAGCGTCGGTCCTGCGCCACTCGGTCGCGGGCTGGGCCGAGGAGGGGTTCACCGAGGGCGTTGCGCAAGGCATGGAGCGGCCCGAGCGCCTGCTGGCGCGCCTCTTCTCCATCCGCGCCGAGGCGCTTCTGGAAGGGCGCGACCCCGCATACGCCCGTGCCCGCCTGTCGGGGCTGTTGATCGGGGCGGAACTGGCGGCGGCGAAACCCTACTGGCTGGGCCAGCGCGTGGCCGTCATCGGCGCCGAGCGCCTGTCACTTAATTACGCGCAGGCCCTCGCCACACTTTCGGTGCCGGTCACCACCCATGACGCCACCGTGATGACGCTTGCCGGGCTCACAGCCGCCCGCGCCCTGCTACCCGATACGGAGCGCCCATGCGTGAACTGATTGCCATCCTGCGCGGGATCACCCCGGCCGATGCCGTGCCTGTCACCCGCGCGCTGATAACCACCGGAATCACCAGAATCGAGGTGCCCCTGAATTCGCCCGATCCGCTGGACAGCATCCGGGCCATGGTCGCGGACTGCGGGGCGGAAGCGCAGATCGGCGCCGGCACGGTGCTGGAAGTGGCGCAGGTAGAGGCCGTTGCCGCCACGGGCGCGCACCTCGTTGTTTCGCCCGACTGCAACCCGCAGGTCATCGCCGCCACCCGCAGCGCGGGCATGCTCAGCTTCCCCGGTGTCTTTACCGCGACCGAGGCCTTCGCCGCCCTGCGCGCCGGGGCCTCGGGCCTCAAGCTGTTTCCGGCCGCGCTGATCGGTCCTGCGGGTCTGTCGGCCATGCGCGCGGTGTTGCCA
>SKMI01000341.1 GCA_007121115.1 Paracoccaceae bacterium
GGGACCTTCCCGTCGAAGCCCGACCCGCGGCTGGGCCATAACCTGGTGCTGGGATCGGTGCTGTTCGGCGCGGGCTGGGGGCTGGTGGGGCTGTGCCCCGGTCCGGCGATTGCATCGATAAGCTGGGGTGGCACCGGCGGTATTGTTTTCCTACTTTCCATGGTGGCCGGGATGCTGGCCGCGCCGCCGATCCGCCAACGCGTGGACCGGCTGGCGGCTGCCTGAACCAGAGCGCGCAAAGGACAGGACCATGGAGATTCGCCCCATCGCCGACGGCTACGCCGTCTCGCCCCAGATCACCCCCGAAGACGTGGCCGCCATCCGCGACGCGGGCTTCACCACGGTGGTCTGCAACCGCCCGGACGGGGAAATCACCCCGGACGTGCAGGCCGAGGCGATCCGCGCCGCGGTCGAGGGCGCCGGGCTGCGCTTCGTGCTCAACCCGGTGGTCGGCGGGGCGATCACCATGGAAAATGTCGAAGCCCAGGGCGCCGCGCTGGCCGAGGCGGAGGGGCCGGTGCTGGCCTACTGCGCCTCGGGCAACCGCTCGTCCATCGTCTGGGCGCTGAGCCAGGCGGGCACGCGGCCCACGGACGAGTTGATCGACGCAGGCGCGCGCTATGGCTACCAGCTTGAACAGTTCCGCCCGACGATCGAGCAACTGGCCCGGCGCTGAAAACAGGCCCGCGCGGCACCCGGTAAGTGCCCGCGCGAGCCGCGCCCCACCCACCCGGCGCGCCCTGCGCGGGCACTTGCGACTATGGGTCAGAGGGTCGAACGCAGGTAGCGCGGGTCACGACCCCTGCGAAAGAGGGGCAGGGGATCAGAACGGGCTGTCCTGCCGCGCATCCAGAAACAGGAAATACCCGTCGCGCACATGGGCGATCATGCGCTCGGCGGCCATGGCGCCGTCGCCGGTGGCAATCGCCTCGACCAGCGCAGTGTGTTCGGCCAACGAGGCGCTGACATCCACCTTTTCGATACTGGCAAACAGCCCGAAACAGGCCCCGCGCCGCCACAGGTTGTCGAAGAACCCCAGCAGGAACGCGTTGTCCGTCGCCGCCACGATGCTGCGATGGATCATGTGGTTGGCATCGAAGTAGGCGCGCTCGCTGCGCTCGTCCATCCGCGCCGTGGCGCTGATAACACCCAGCAGGCGCTTGTTGAGCGCAGGATCGTTGCGCTCGGCCAGCAGACGGGCTGAAAACCCCTCGATCCCGGCGCGGGCGTTATAGAGGTCAAGCACCTCGGTCTCGGCGAGTTGGCGGATCGCAAGCGCGCCTTTGGGTCCGTCCCCATACACGAACCCTTCATCGACAAGCCGCCCAAGCAGCGCGCGCACCTCGGTCACGGCCAGCCCCAGGTCATCCGCCAGCGGCTCGGGCGCAATCGTCCGGCCCGGCCGCAGCGTGCCCGCGCGAACCTCGGCCAGAATGCGGTCGCGCACCCTGTCCAACGCGCTGCGTTCCTCCGCAGGCTGGGTTTGGGCGGCCTGGGTGGGGGTCGTCAATGCAGGCCTCTCCTGTGCGGCACGGGATCGATCGGGCCCTGGCCCGACTCGACTTTCGGTATGGGTGCTATCCTGACTGCAGGAACACCATTAGCGCAAGCGCCTTTACGTTGGCCGTCCGGAGCCGGCGGGAAATCGGTCCACATGCATGCGTCCGGGCGCGCCCCCCGGTCCGCTCCTGCGCCGGTGCAGGTGCTTGACGTGACAGCCCGGATCACGCACCAATTCAGGGTGGCGCAGGCCCGCGACCCTGATGCCCCGAAACCGGAGCCCCCATGCGTGACAGCACCATCGGCACGGCGGTGGCGTTTCACATCGCCCGCAACTGGCACGGCGTCTATTGCGTGCCGGTCGAGTCCGCGCACCGCCCCTGCGCGCGCGCGATCATGCGCGGGCAGGTCTGGGAACGGGACACGCTGCGGGCGCTCCGGCAGCGCTTCAAGGGCGGCGGCATCGTCACCGCCGGGACCTATTTCGGCGATTTCCTGCCCTTCCTGTGCCGTCTGGCCGCGCGCCACGGTGCTCAGGTCTGGGCGTTCGAGCCCAACCGCGTGAACCACGGTTGCGCCATGGCCACCTGCGGGCTGAACACCCTGTCGAACTGCGACCTGCATCTGGGCGGGCTGGGCGCGGCGCCGGGGCAAACCACCATCCGCACCCATGACGGGCAGGGCCGCGCGCTGGGTGGTGGCTCGCGGCTGGCAGCGCCGCGCAATCCGCGCAACTCCGCCGGGTATGCAACCATCCCCATCCACACCATCGACGCCACCGTGGGCGACGCGCAGGTTGGGCTGATCCAGCTTGATGTGGAAGGTCACGAACTGGACGCCCTGCGCGGAGCCGAGGCCACCATCGCCCGCTGCCGTCCGCTGCTGGTGCTCGAATCGCACGGGGCCACCCCGGTCACGCAGGATGCGTGGCTGCGCGACCTGCTGGAGCGGCACGGCTACAGGGAGACCGGCCAGACCGACAACAACACGTTTCTGACAGCGTCCTGAGCTGATTTTGCGCGTGAGCGTGGGCTTCGCCCCAACCGCAATGCCACAAAAGCGCCGAATCCGCGCCTGCCCACAGGCTCGTGACTTGCCAAACAGGGCGCATTTTCACATTTATGTGCCAATCCATGAATGTGATGCGAGAGAGAGTTATGGCCGGAAAACCGATTTCACGCAGGGCGCTTCTGGGCGCCGTCGCCCTTGGCGGGCTGGGAGCCCCCGCGATCCTGCGCGCCCAGACACTGCCCGACTACGAGGCCGAAAGCTCGGTCCGCACCGCGCGGCGCAACGTGATGGGCTTTCGCAACCACGACTGGCGCAACCATTTCGACAACCTGAACAAGGGCGCGATCCTGTGCGACACCGATTCGCGCGCACTCTACTACTGGTCGCAGGATGAGCGCACGGAACTGGTCTATCCGACCTCGGTGCCCATGTCCGACGACTTCACCCGCCGCGGCTATACCCATGTCACGCTCAAGCGGTTCGAGCCGACCTGGATTCCCACGCCCGGAATGCGCGAGCGCGACCCCTCGCTGCCCGAGATCGTGCACCCCGGCCCGGACAACCCGCTGGGCACGCGGGCGATGAACCTGAGCTGGCAGTATTACCGCATCCACGGGATCGACAACCCGGCCAAGATCGGGCGGCGGGCGTCGAACGGCTGCATCGGGCTGATGAACCCGCATGTTGAGTATCTGTACGAACTGGTCGAGATCGGCACCCAGGTGCGGATCATCTGATCGAAGCTGCCGAATGCAGACTTGCTGAACGCCCCGGTCCCCGGTCGGGGCGTTTTCACGTCCGGTCGCCGCTTCCATCACCTTCCCGCCCGCTCTGCGCGAGCGCTGTTCGGTCCCACCGGGTCGTGCGGGCCGCGCTCACTGCTGGCGCGAGCGCACCATGCCCATGATCCCGAACATCGCCTCCAGGATCGGATGCGCCAGGGCCGCCGCGCGATCGGCGCCCGCGCCCAGCATCCGGTCGATCTCGGCCGGGTCGGCCATCAGCCGCGCCATCTCGGCGTTGATCGGCGCCAGCTTCGCCACCGCCAGATCGGCCAGCGCGGGCTTGAACGTCCCGAACCCCTGCCCGCCGTATTCCGCCAGCACCGCCCCGGGCGTGGTATCGGCCAGCGCGGCGTAGATATTGACCAGGTTCCGCGCCTCGGCCCGGCCTTCCAGCTCCTCGGGCGCCTCGGGCAGCGGTTCGGGGTCGGTGCGCGCCTTGCGGAACTTCTGCGCGATGGTGGCGGCATCATCGGTCAGATTGATCCGGCTCATGTCAGACGGGTCGGACTTGGACATCTTCTTGCCCCCGTCGCGCAGCGACATCACCCGCGTCGCCACCCCTTCGATCACCGGCTCCACAACCGGGAAGAAATCCACACCGTAGTCGTGGTTGAACTTGAGCGCGATATCGCGGGTCAGCTCCAGATGCTGCTTCTGATCCTCGCCCACCGGCACATGGGTGGCGTGATAGGTCAGGATATCGGCGGCCATCAGGTTGGGATAGGCAAACAGCCCCACGCTCGCGTTCTCGCGGTTCTTGCCGGCCTTGTCCTTGAACTGGGTCATCCGGTTCAGCCAGCCCATCCGCGCCACGCAGTTGAAGGCCCAGCCCATTTCCGCATGCGCACTGACCTGCGACTGGTTGAACAGGATCGACCGCGCCGGGTCGATCCCCGCCGCCATGAATCCCGCCGCCAGCTCCCGCGTGGCGTGGCGCAGCTTCGCGGGTTCCTGCCAAGTGGTGATCGCGTGCAGATCGACGAGGCAATAGATCGTCTCGGTCCCGCTTTCCTGGGTTTCCACGAACCGCTTCAGCGCGCCCAGGTAATTGCCCAGCGTCAGCCCGCCCGAAGGCTGGACCCCGGAAAAGACGCGCGGCGTATGCGCGCTCAAGGCCGTGTCGGACATGCGCGTGGGCTCCATGCTGGAAATGCGATGCCGCTCGGGTTATCGCTGGCCCGGTTGAAGGTCAACCAGCCGCCAACCAAGGCCCGCGCCCGTGCCCGACCAAACCCCGGATGATGCCCAACCGCTGCTCTTGCCGCTGCCGCCCGTCGTCTGGGCGCTGCTGCTGGCACTCGGCGCGGTGGAACTGGCGCTCTGGGCCGGGGCGCAGGGGCTGATCGGCGGCGCCCAGGCCCCCGGCTGGCGGCTTCTGGCGGTCGAGCGCTTCGGCTTCGCCGCCCCGGTGCAGCACTGGATGGTCGAGACGCGCCAGTTCCTGCCCGAACACCTGTTGCGCTACCTCACCTACCCGCTCATCCACGCCAGCCCCGCCCATGCCGCCCTTTCCGCCGTGCTTCTCGCCGCGCTCGGCAAGTTCATCGCGCGCCACCACGGCCAGGGCGCGCTCGCCCTCCTGCTCACGCTGCCCGGCGCGCTCGGCGCGAGCGCCTTCGCCGCCCTGACCGACGGCTCCGGCTGGCTACTCGGCGCCACCCCTGCGGCGCTCGCCCTCGTTGGCGCCTGGACACTGACCCAGTGGCAAGCGGCCTCCACTCCCCGCGCCCGGATCGCCGCGCTCGGCCTGATCGGCAGCTTTATCCTCGCCCGCCTCGCCCTCGGCCTGCTGGTCGAAACCGCCGCCACCTGGATCGCCGATCTGACCGCCTTCGCGACCGGAGTCCTGCTCGCCGCTGCCCTCACCCCCGGCACCCTGCGCCGCACCCTCGCCCGCCTGCGCCAACGCTGAGCCCCATCATCTGTGCCCAAATATCCTCAGGGGATGGATGCGCGGCTTGCCGCGCAGAGGGGGCAGAATGCCCCCTTCCAACGCGCGAAGCGCCAGAAGACCTGCGCCCGCAAGGGCGCTCCGCAAGATCACACCCGCCAGTGACGCAGCGATACGGGATGACAGCGCGGCGCCACCCTGACACTCTCCCGCCAAACCTGCCGGAGGCCGCCCATGTCCCCCTATCCCAAGCTCTTCACCCCGCTCGATCTGGGCCCCCTGACCCTGCCCAACCGGGTGCTCATGGGCTCCATGCACACCGGGCTCGAGGAGATGGGCGACTGGAACCGCGTCGCCGAATACCACTCCGAGCGCGCGCGCGGGGGTGTGGGGCTTATGGTCACCGGCGGCATGGCCCCCAATGCCGAAGGCGGCGTCTTTCCTGGCGCGGCGGGGCTGTTCACCGACACTGACTGCGCCAACCACCGGATCGTCACCGACCGGGTGCATGACGCGGGCAGCCGTATCGCCATGCAGATCCTGCACGCGGGGCGCTACGCCTATGGCCCCGAATGTGTCGCCCCTTCGGCCATTCGCGCCCCCATCGCCCCCTTCACCCCCCGCGAACTGGATGAAGAGGGGATCGAAAAGCAGATCACCGACATGGTGACGGCGGCCACCCGTGCCCGCGAGGCCGGCTATGACGGGGTCGAGGTGATGGGGTCGGAGGGCTATTTCCTCAACCAGTTCCTCTGCCTGCACACCAACCACCGCACCGACCGCTGGGGCGGCGACTACGCCAACCGCATGCGCCTGCCGGTCGAGGTGGTGCGCCGCATCCGTGCCGCTACCGGCCCGGACTTTCTGCTGATCTATCGCATCTCGCTGCTGGATCTGGTCCCCAATGGCCAGAGCTTCGACGAGGTCCTGCGCCTCGCCCGCGCCATCGAAGACGCAGGCGCCGACGTGCTGAACACCGGCATCGGCTGGCACGAAGCGCGGGTGCCCACCATCGCCACCTCGGTCCCGCGCGCGAATTTCACCTGGGTCACGCGCAAGCTGATGGGGGCGGTGGGGGTGCCGGTGATCACCTCGAACCGGATCAACACCCCGCAGGTGGCCGAGGATGTGCTGGCCCGCGGCGATGCCGACATGGTGTCCATGGCGCGACCGTTTCTGGCCGACCCCGCGTTCCTGGCCAAGGCGAAGGCAGGCCGCGCCGCCGAAATCGCGCCCTGCATCGCCTGCAACCAGGCCTGTCTGGATCACACCTTCGAAGGCAAGGTCGCCTCCTGCCTGGTTAACCCCCGCGCGGGGCATGAAACCGAGTTGACTTACACCCCGACCGACCGCCCCCGCCGCGTGGCGGTGGTGGGCGCGGGGCCCGCAGGCATGATGGCGGCGATCACGGCGGCGCAGCGCGGGCACATGGTGACGCTGTTCGAGGCCGCGGACCGCATCGGCGGGCAGTTGAACATGGCCCGCGTTATTCCCGGGAAGGAGGAGTTCCACGGGTTGGTGGAGTGGTTCGCCACCATGCTGGCCCGCGCGGGCGTGGCGCTGCGGCTGGGCACCTCCGCCGATCCGGCGGCGCTGGCGGAATTCGAGGCGGTGGTGGTGGCCACGGGCGTGCGCCCCCGCGACCCGGAGATCCCCGGGCAGGAGCGCGCCAATGTGCTGCGCTATACCGATGTGCTGCAGGGCGGGGCGCAGGTCGGGGAGCGGGTCGCGATCCTCGGCGCGGGCGGGATCGGCTTCGACGTGGCCGAGTACCTCTCGCATGCGGGCGAAAGCCCCACGCTGCACCCCGCGCACTGGGCCCGCGTCTGGGGCGTGACCGACCCCGCGCAGCACCCCGGCGGTCTGGCCCCCGAAGGCCCGCGCCCCGAGTCCCCCGCCCGCGCCATCACGCTGATGCAGCGCAAGGCCGAAAAGCCCGGCAAGCGGCTGGGCAAGACCACCGGCTGGATCCACCGGCTCAGCCTGCAGATGCGTGGCGTGAAGATGCTGAGCGGCGTCGACTACCTGCGCTTCGATGATGCCGGGCTGCACCTGCGCCGCGACGGGGCCGAGGCGGTGATCGCCGCCGACAGTTTCGTGCTCTGCACCGGGCAGGTGTCCGAACGCGGTCTGGCCGATGCCATGAAGGGCACCGGGACCGAGGTGCATGTCATCGGCGGCGCCGAGGTGGCCGCCGAACTGGACGCCAAACGCGCCATCGACCAGGGTGCGCGCGTGGCGGCGGCGCTCTGACCGCTCGCCCCTGGACCCGTAGCCATCCACGTTCCCGCCCGCCGCGCTTGCGCGGTGGGCAGCGCCCGCGAAGCGCCCCGAAAACGAAATGAGGGGTGGGCGGGCGGTGTGCTGAGGGGGCGCTTTTGTGCGCTGCAAAAGGAAAGGCGCGCAGCACCGGCACCCGCGTTACCAGCGCTGGGGTTGCTGCGCGTAAGCGATATAGAGCGGATGCTTCGGGTGCCCGGCCTGGCTCAGGCCCAGATGAAACAGCGCCTGCCCGGTGCCGCGCAACAGCCGCTCGACCGCCGGGCCGCGGTCCAGATGCGCGCCATGCGTGCCCCAGGCACA
The DNA here is from genome assembly GCA_007121115.1 of Paracoccaceae bacterium. Classification (GTDB taxonomy): domain Bacteria; phylum Pseudomonadota; class Alphaproteobacteria; order Rhodobacterales; family Rhodobacteraceae; genus Rhabdonatronobacter. The sequence goes on from SKMI01000341.1 coordinate 7,771, forward strand.
CACGATCCGCCCGCCTGCTTCCGCGCCCGCCCAACCTGCGCCTTCAAGTATCGCGGCATCGTTATCGGGCCCGACCGGGTCGGCGGTGGCGCGCATCACTTTCGGGTCCGTCGCGCGAAAGGCGAAGATATTGCACACCCGGAACGCCCCGAAGCCCAGTGCCCGGGCCCGCCGTTCGCAGCGCTCCACCGTGGGATCGTTCTGCGCCTCGGTTGCGGTCGAAGGGTTGAGCATGACGAACAGCGCCCGCGCGCCCGCAGTGTCCCAGACGCGGGTCAGCGCGTAGCGGTAACGCTCGCAGGGTGAATACACCGCCCAGGAGGGCGCATCGCCCTTGATGTGATGTCGCGTGATCATGGCGGCAGATTGGCCGGGCGACGCGTCAGGGACAAGCCCCCGCCGCAGCCCGGAGGGTGGCGCGGGACCGCCCGGCCCACATGCGCAGGAACGCCGGATCGGCGCGCGCCGCGCCAGCCCGCTCTGCCGGGCCGCGCTGGCCGTCAGCCGTCGATCACCCGGATCAGCTTGCGTTCCAGCACCCGCAGCACCTGCGGCAACTCGTGCCCGCGTTTGAGCACCCGGCCATCCATGCCGACCACGGCATAAAGCCCCTGTCGGTTGCGCAGGCGCGGTGTCTTTTCGATCCGGTAGAGCGGGTTTTCGGCGGCGCGGCGAAAGACCGAGAACACCGCCCGGTCGCGCAGCATCGAGATGCCGTAGTCACGCCATTCCCCCGCCGCCACCATGCGCCCGTAAAGCCCGAGGATCTGCCCGAGTTCGCGCCGGTCGAAGCTGACACGGTCCTCGGCGGAGCTGGACGGCAGGTTCTGGATGTTCATGCCTGCAGCCTGCGCCTGTTCGGCGGCAAAATCAAGGGTGATGCGCGGGCGCTTGCTGTGGTGATACCGCCACGCTCTGCCCGCGCCCCACCGCCTGCACCATTGCGCCGATCTGCGCCAGTTGCGGCGCCAGCGGCGAGGTGCGGCGCCAGATCATGCCGATGGTACGGCTGGGCTGCGGTTCCGGGAATCGCGCCACTGCGACCGGCGCCGAACGCGTTTCCACCGGCACCGCCATTTCCGGGATCAGCGTGACCCCGATCCCGGCGCCCACCAGTTGCACCAAAGTGGCCAGCGACGAGCCGTCCAGCACCTCGCGCGCGCGCCCCGGCGCCATGTCGCAGAACGAAAGCGCCTGATCGCGGAAGCAATGCCCTTCCTCCAGCAGCAGAAGCCGCATGGCGCGCAGGCCATCGGGGCCGGGCACGGGCTGGTCCGCCTGCGCCTGCGGGCGCACCAGCACGAAGGATTCGGCGAAGAGCGGCGCCTCCTCGATTCCCGGTTCGGACACCGGCAGTGCCACGATCGCGGCATCGAGCCCACCCGCGCGCAACTCCGTCAACAGCCGCTGGGTCAGCGCCTCGCGCAGGTGCAGGTCCAGTTCGGGCCAGGCGCGGGTCAGCGCGGGCAAAAGCCCCGGCAGCAGATAGGGCGCGACGGTGGGAATCACCCCCAGCCGCAACTGTCCCGCCAGCCCCCCCTTCGCCGCGCGGGCCAGATCGCCCAACTCGTCCACTGCGCGCAGGATATCGCGGACCCGCTCGGCAAAGGCCGCGCCGAAGCTGGTCAGCCGCACCTGCCGGGCGCTGCGTTCGAAGAGCGGCGTGCCCAGTGTCGCTTCCAGGTCCCGTATCTGCATGGACAGCGCGGGCTGCGAGATCGCGCAGACGTCGGCCGCGCGGCCGAAATGGCCCTGGCGCGCCAGCGCTTCGAAATACCGAAGCTGTTTCAGGGTCAGGTTATTCATAAGCAGATCATATCACCACAATCAGAAAATCCAACTTTATCTGATCGAACCCTGGTGTTAGAAGCATCCCAGAAATTCACGGTGCCGCGCCAGGACAGACCGGCCTGCGGCACTTATTCGAGGGAGACGATCATGGACGGAAGCAATCCCGGCAGCGGTGGCTGCCCCATGGGCTTTGGCGGCGGCAACCCGAATGCAACCCAGCGCGGACGCACCAACCGCGACTGGTGGCCGGAGCAGTTGAACCTGAAGCTGCTCAGCCAGAACAACCCTGCGACCGACCCCTATGGCCGCGGCTTCAGCTATGCCGAGGCGTTCCAGAATCTGGATCTTGTGGCGCTGAAGAAGGACCTGACCGACCTGATGACCGACAGTCAGGCGTGGTGGCCCGCGGATTATGGCCACTATGGCGGGTTCATGATTCGCATGGCTTGGCACGCCGCCGGGACTTATCGCACCGCGGATGGCCGCGGCGGCGCGGGCACCGGGCAGCAGCGGTTCGCGCCGCTGAACTCGTGGCCGGACAACGCCAACCTGGACAAGGCCCGGCGCCTGCTGTGGCCGATCAAGCAGAAATACGGCAACGCCATTTCCTGGGCCGACCTGTTCGTGCTGGCGGGCAACGTCGCCATCGAATCCATGGGTGGCAAGACCTTCGGCTTTGGCGGCGGGCGTCAGGACGTCTGGGAGCCCGAGGAAGATGTCTACTGGGGCGGCGAGTCCGAGTGGTTGGGTGATGCCCGTTACGAAGGCGAGCGCGAACTGGAAAACCCGCTGGCCGCCGTGCAGATGGGGCTGATCTACGTCAACCCCGAAGGCCCCAACGGCAAGCCCGACCCGCTGGCTTCGGCCCATGACATTCGCGAGACCTTTGCCCGGATGGCCATGAACGACTATGAAACCGTGGCGCTGACCGCCGGCGGCCACACCTTCGGCAAGTGCCACGGCGCGGGCGATGCCGCCCATGTGGGCCGCGAGCCCGAAGGCGCACCGCTGCAGGCGATGGGGCTGGGCTGGGCCAGCACCTATGGCAGCGGTCACGGTCGGGACACCATCACCTCGGGCATCGAAGGGTCGTGGACCCCGAACCCGATCGCATGGGACATGGGCTATTTCGACGTGCTGTTCGGGTATGAGTGGGAGCTGGTGAAAAGCCCCGCCGGGGCCTGGCAGTGGACGCCGAAGAACCCCGACGACGCGGCCATGGCGCCGGATGCAGAGGACCTGTCCAAGCGCGTGCCGATCATCATGACCACCGCCGACATGGCGATGCGCATGGACCCGGAGTACGAGAAGATCTCGCGCCACTTCCACGCCAACCCGGACGAGTTCGCCGACGCCTTTGCCCGCGCCTGGTTCAAGCTGACCCACCGCGACATGGGGCCGAAGGCGCGCTACCTGGGGTCCGAGGTCCCGGCCGAGGATCTGATCTGGCAGGACCCGATCCCGGCGGTGGATCACCCGCTGGTGGATGCGGGCGATATCGCGGCGCTCAAGAAAATGCTGCTGGACGCGCTGCCGGTGCAGGACCTGGTCTTCACCGCCTGGGCCGCGGCATCGAGCTTCCGGCAGTCGGACTATCGCGGCGGCGCCAATGGCGCGCGCATCCGTCTGGCCCCGCAGAAGGACTGGGCCGCGAACGAGCCCGCGCGGCTGGCCCGCGTGCTGGGCGTGCTGGAAGGGATCAAGTCCGATTTCGATGGCAGTGCATCGGGCGGCAAGAAGGTGTCGCTGGCCGACCTGATCGTGCTGGGTGGCACGGCGGCGGTGGAGAAGGCCGCGAAGGACGCAGGCCACCCCATCGAAGTGCCCTTCACCCCAGGCCGCATGGACGCGACCGAAGAGCAGACCGACGCCGAATCGTTCGAGCCGATGGAGCCCGAGGCCTGCGGTTTCCGCAACTGGCAAAAGGGCGTCTACAGCATTTCGGCCGAGGCCATGCTGGTGGACCGGGCGCAGCTTCTGGGCCTCACGGCGCCGGAAATGACCGTGCTGGTGGGCGGCATGCGCGCGCTGGGCGCCACCAATGGCGGCACGGCGCATGGCGTGCTGACCGACCGGGCCGGGCAGTTGACGAACGACTTCTTCGTCAACCTGCTGGACATGGGCACCGAATGGACCCCGGTGGACCAGGACGAGCAACTGTTCGAGGGCCGCGACCGCAAGAGCGGGGCGGTGAAATGGACCGGAACGCGCGTCGATCTGGTCTTCGGGTCGAACTCGCAACTCCGCGCGCTGGCCGAACTTTACGCGCAGGACGACAATGCGGCGAAATTCGTCGCCGATTTCGCCGCCGCCTGGACCAAGGTGATGGAGGCGGATCGCTTCGATCTGGGCTGATCCGGCCACATCAGACGCGATGACACACTGCCCGGGCGCCGCAATCGGCGCCCGGGTTTTTTCATGCGCGCAATACAGGTGCGAGGCCCATCGGCGGGCTGAGAGTCGTTCATTATGGCGCCTGCTCCAGAGGCAGTGACGCAAAAACAGGCAGACACCGCGATCAACGCGCTTGACCTGAAAGCGCCAATCGGCACAATCTTGCCGATGGCATTCGGGTATGCTCCGCTATGTCAGGCCCCGGCAGATCCGGGACAGACCGCCGCCAAGGCGGCGACAACAGAGAGGTTGAAATGAAGAAATCCGTATTCCTCGGCGCTTTTGCCGCATCCGCGCTTCTTGCCGGAGTGGCTCAGGCGCAAACCCTGCAATCCGTGCTGGATCGCGGCGAGCTGAACTGCGGCGTGTCCACCGGCCTGGCCGGGTTCTCGGCCCCCGACGCGAACGGCGTCTGGCAGGGCTTTGACGTGGACAAGTGCCGCGCCGTGGCCGCCGCGATCCTCGATGACCCGATGGCCGTGAACTTCGTCCCCACCACCGGGCAGACGCGCTTCTCGGCGCTGGCCTCGGGCGAGGTGGACATGCTGGCGCGCAACACCACCTGGACGTTTACCCGCGACATCGACCTCAATCTGACCTTCGTCGGCACCAACTACTACGATGGCCAGGGCTTCATGGTTCCCCGCGAACTGGGCGTCAGCTCGGGCATGGAACTCGATGGTGCGACTGTCTGCATCCAGACCGGGACCACCACCGAACTCAACCTGGCCGACTTCTTCCGTGCCAACGGTATGGAGTATGAGCCGGTCCCGATCGAAACCAACGCCGAGGCCCAGCAGCAGTATCTGGCCGGTGCCTGCGACGTCTACACCACCGACGTGTCCGGTCTGGCCGCAACCCGCGCCTCCTTCGCCGATCCGGGCGAGCATGTGATCCTGCCCGAGGTGATCTCGAAGGAACCGCTGGGCCCGGTGGTGCGTGACGGCGACAAGAACTGGGAAGGCATCGTGCGCTGGA
>SKMI01000082.1 GCA_007121115.1 Paracoccaceae bacterium
AAGTATTACCGCAGCTTCGAGGCCGGGCAGACCGTGGCCTGGTCCGGCGATTCGATGGATTTCGTGGCCTCGGTGGTCACCGGGATCGCCACGTTGAGCCAGACCATGGAGGACGGGCGGCGGCAGATGGTGGGGCTGTTGCTGCCCTCGGATTTCGTTGGCCGCCCGGGGCGCGAGTCGGCGCCCTATGATGTGACCGCCACCACCGATCTGGTGATGTGCTGTTTCCGCAAGAAGCCGTTCGAAGAGATGATGCTGCGCACGCCGCACATCGGCCAGCGGCTGCTGGAGATGACGCTCGATGAACTGGACGCGGCGCGGGAATGGATGCTGCTGCTGGGCCGCAAGACCGCGCGCGAAAAGATCGCAAGCCTGCTGGCGATCCTGGCGCGGCGCGATGCCTCGCTGAAGCTGCAGGACGGCAACGGCGGGATCGCTTTCGAACTGCCGCTCACGCGCGAGGCGATGTCCGAGTATCTGGGCCTGACGCTGGAAACCGTCAGCCGCCAGATGTCGGCGCTGCGCCGCGACGGGATCATCGTCACCGAAGGCAAGCGCCAGATCACCGTGCCCGACATGGATCGGCTGCTGGAAGAAACCGGTGACGACAGCGACGGCGGGTTTCTGGTCTGACGCGGGCTGCCTGATGCGCCCGCCTGTTCGAATGCACAGGCAGCGACCCCTCGGCGCCGTGGATCGGTGGAGGGGGCGCTTCGCAGCTACACCAACCCGCGAAACCGCTCGGGCAGGCGCACCACCGGGTTGCCCGGGATCATCGCGGGTTTGTTCAGCGCGGTGAGCGGGCGCACCCATGTCTGCCAGCGCCGGGCGCGGGGGAAATAGGCATCCGCCTCGCGCGGTTTCGCATGGGTGATGATGTCGAACAGCCGCTTGCGCCGGTCCAGATGCCCCGCCCAGCCGTCGCGGTGGCGGTCCGGATCGGCCAGCGTGGGGGCGCAGAGCGCGGCATCGACCATGCCGAAATGCAGAAGATAGAGGTGCGGGTCGATGCGGAAATTGCGGCCCTTCACCCGGTGCATCCCCGACCCCCAGGTGACCGGCCGCCGCGCCACCACCGGCTTGGTGTAGCGGGCCGAGACATGGGCGAAGCCGCGCTGCTCCAGAAACGGGCGCGCGGGGTCGAGCGGGGCCTCGTGCGCCATGTGCTGGCCCACATCCAGCCCCAGCGCCGAAGCCGTCGCGCCACGCCCCGCCGCCAGATAGGCCAGCAGGTCATCGCCCGCGTCCGGGTCGACGATCAGGAACTCGTCCACGTCCGTCACGATGGCGATGTCATGCACCCGCATCAGCCCGCGCGCGATGTCCGACATGATCCGCGCCCGGCGCCGGTCGGCCTCGGCCCGGGACGCGGGCAGATGCGGCAGGCGCAGGATGTTGACCGGGCCCAGCCCCGCGGGCACCGGCTGGTCGTGGCCGTCGAGGATCACATACAGATGCTCGCGCCCGCCCAGAGCCGTCCCGTAATGCGCCACCCAGCGCGGCAGGAACAGACGGTCATTGCGCAGCGTGGTCAGGGCAAAGGCGTGCGGTCGGCTCATGCGGCGGGGTCCACGAAAGGCGGGTCGGGCGGGGGGACCGCGACCATTGAGCCATGCGCCAGATACCCCGGCACCAGCGTGTCGCGGACGTAGCGCCGGATGCGGAACGCCTCGCGGTAGTCCGGCTTGCGCGCCGCCCAACCCATCCAGAGCTTGCGCGTGCCGTTCCAGTGCCGCAGCCGCGCGCGCAACGATGGCGGTCGCGGGCTGATCGGTGGCAGCAGATCGGCGATGCGCGCGGCCTCGTGGTGCCAGATCGCGCCGAAGGGGCGCGGGCCGTTCCACGGTTTGGGTGCGATGGTGTAGTGCAGGACCCGGATGCTGTCGGGCGCGTTGAACGCGGGCTGGAAGCCGGTCTCGTTGGCATAGACGTTCAGCCCGGACGGCAGTTTCGCGAAATTGCCGCCACACATTTCGTTCAAGGTGGCCTCATCGCCAAACAGTTGTTCGTTTTCCGGGTCGGAAAGCATGCGCAGCCCTGTGGCGCCCACGTCTTCGCGCCGCCATGTCTCCACGTCGAAAACCAGCAGCCCGGAGTTGAAATAGGTGCCCTTGCGCAGGCCGAGCGCGGCGCAGACCGCGGCCGTTGGCGTGGGGCAGGGGACGGCGGCGAGCAATTGTACTTCGGCGATGCGCGTGCGCCAAGCTTCATCCAGCGCGCCGGTGACCACCATGTCGCAATCCATGTAGATCACGCGCCCGCCCTCGGGGATCAGGTCCGGGATCAGGAACCGCAATGCGGAGGCGCGGGTCAGATGCGCGCGCCGGATGATCAGCCGATCAAGGCGTTCGGCCGCCACATCGATCCGGTCGATTTTGCAGCCCAGCCGCTCCCGCACAGCGTCCAGCGCGGCCACGCTCTCGGCCCGCCAGCCGGTGGTCAGCACCGTGAACCGGGCCTGCGGGTTGTGGCGCTGCGCCGAGCCGATCAGCACCAACACCCCGATGGCGTAGTTGTCGTCGGATGCGGTGACAATGTGCATGGCGCACGGCCTTTCGGTGGTGCGGCGCGTAGAGACGGGGTTCAGAGCGTGTCCCAGTCGTCACGGAAATAACCTTCGAACTTGAGGTAACGGCGCACATAGAACATGTGGAAGAGCAGCACGCCCACATGAAGATGCCATTTGCGGTCGATTTCCAGACCGTTCTGCACGGCGGGCATCGCTTCGGGGTAATGCGTTGCCAAGAACCGCCTATATGGTTCGGTAAACCGCAGCGGAAAGCCGCCATAGGACCCGAAAAACGGCTTCCGCCGACCGACAAAGTGATACAGGCACACATCGAACATGCCCGCAAAGTACATTGTCTGGTGCGAATACGTAAAATTCCAGACCGGGTTCATTTCGAGCCACTGACCTTGCACTGTGCCGTTCAGCGCGCTCTGGTCGTGGTATTCCAGCTTGTCGCCAACCTTGGCTGCGAATTCCAGCGCGCGGGTTTCGATCCGGTCGGACTGCCATTGCGGCACGTCGATCAGCATGACACCGGCGTTGAAATACTTGGCTTGCGGTAGGCCCATGACCTTGAAATCCCCCGGCACGCGCCAGGGCTTGCGCATCTGCGGCATGTCGCGCACCCCGGCAATGGCGAAGCCCTGCATGTCCCGGCGCAGGAGTTTCGACAGGTCGCCGCGCTGGTAGAAGATGTCGGCGTCCAGATAGAGCAGCCGGTCATACTCCTCGGTAAAGATGCCGGGGCCGAAGATGCGCAGGTAGGAGGCCAGCGAGATGCGCGCGTCAACCGGCAGGTTCACGTCCAGCCCGTTCAGGTCGATCTGCACCACACGCACGTCATGGGTTTCCAGCAGCGGGTGCGTCGGCAGGGGGGTCGAGGACATGAGCACCAGATCGAAGTCCCGGCCCGGATTGCGGGTGGCGATCTGGTCGATCAGGAACAGCGCATAGGGAAAGAAGCGCGCGTCGCAGCACAGATAGATCGCGTGGCGATGCGTCGCGCGCCCGCGAATGGTGGTGAAGGCTCGGGTCATCGGGGCCGTCTCTGGCTGGTCCATCAGGGCGGATCAAACGGACACGCCGGGCA
>SKMI01000135.1 GCA_007121115.1 Paracoccaceae bacterium
CCCTGCGCTGCCCGCCACCCTGCCGGACGGACGGTCCCTGCGCCTGCGGGCGTTCCTGCCGCTGTGCTTCGGGTTTCTCGGCCACGCCGCGCCGCTGTCGGGAGAGACGCCCATGGACCCGCGCGTGATCGCCGCCTTTGCCGAAACCGCCGCCGAATGCGAAACGCTCGGCGGCACGCTCGAGATCCCGCCCGACCCGGTGACCCTGGTCGACCTGACCGGGGACGGGACGGAGGACATGGTGATCTCCGAGGCCGGGGCCTTCTGCGGCCCGGATCTGGGGTATTTCGGCGGCTCGGGCGGGACCCGGATCAACGTGGTGATCGGCGAGCATATCCAGCATCTCTACGGCGGCGCCTGGGCGGTGCAGGAGGTGGCTTTCGAGGTCGAGGGCGAGACCATGCCGCCCCTGCTCTACCTGCTGATCGCGCGGCATGGATCGGCCTGCGACAGCTACGGCGCCGCGCCCTGCCTCGAGGCATTCGCCTGGGATGGCGAGCGGATGATCTCGGTGGCGCACCCGGGGGAGTGAGGCAAACGCCAGCGCAAAGGGTTCAGAGGCGCGGCGACGCGGTTGCCGTTGACCGTTGCTTTTTGACCCTGCGCCGCGCGGGCGCCGCGGTGGTGGACTGGCGTGGCGGATCGGCAATGCGCCCTTTGCCGCACCCTTCCCTTCACGCCTGTGCGGCAGGGCGGGTCACCTTCGCGCCCGGGCGCTTGTGCGGCCCAGGCCACCGGCCTGCGCCGCCCGACCCAACCGCAAGGCGTGCATCTTCGATGCATGTCGCGCGGGCGGGAGCCCCCTTCCGCCGGTCACCCCCCCTCGCGGACCCGACCGCCCTTGACGCAGGCGTGGCGCGTTGCGATGGACCATTGGAACAGCACGGACAGGAGCGTGCATGAAGATCCTCTTTCTGGGCGATGTCATGGGCCGGGCCGGGCGCGCGGCGGTGGCGGCTGGCCTGCCCCGGCTGCGCGCGGCGTGGGCGCTCGATTTCATCGTCGTCAACGCCGAGAACGCCACCGGCGGGATGGGGCTGTCGCCGGACCACGCCAAGGCGCTGCTCGATGCCGGAGCGGATTGCCTGACGCTGGGCGATCACGCCTTCGACCAGCGCCCCATGACCGAGTTCATCGAACGCGAGCCTCGCATCCTGCGCCCGCTCAATTACGCAAAGTCCGGCGCTCCCGGGCGCGGGCACGCGGTGTTCGACGCACCCGGCGGGCGGCGGGTGCTGGTGGCGCAGGTGCTCGGTCAGGTGTTCATGAAGCGTGCCTTCGATGACCCGTTCTCGGCGCTGGAGCCGGTGCTGCGCGCACATCCGCCCGGCGGGATGGTCCAGGCCGCCATCATCGATATTCACTGCGAGGCCACGTCCGAAAAGAGCGCGCTGGGCTACTGGTGCGACGGGCGCGCGAGCCTCGCCGTGGGCACGCATACCCATGTCCCCACGGCGGACGCGCGTCTGCTGCCGCGCGGGACAGCGTATCTGTCGGATGCCGGGATGTGCGGGGACTATGAAAGCATCATCGGCATGGACCGGGCCGAACCCATGCGCCGCTTCATCACCGGCATGGGCAAGGGCCGGTTCGAGCCCGCCACCGGGCCGGTCACCCTTTGCGGCGTCTACACCGAGACCGACGACCGCACGGGCCTTGCCCGGCGCGTGGTGCCGGTGCGGATCGGCGGGGGGCTGCCCGCCGAGGGTCCGGCGCCCTTCGACCTCGACGCTCCGGTGGCGCGATGATCGCCGACGCTCCCTCTCCCACGCGCGCGCGACTGATCGCCGCGCTGCCGTGGCTCGGCATTCTGGCGGTCGGGGTGTCCTGGGGCGCGGGGGCGCCGCTGGTCCGCATCGCGCGGCTGGAGGGCTGGAGTCCGGTGGCGCTGATCTTCTGGCATTCGGTGCTGGGGCTGGTGGCGCTGGGGCTGGTGCTGTGGTTGCGCGGGCGACTGGCGATTCCGCGCGACCGGGCGTCGCTGAAGCTCTATCTGGCCGTGGCACTGCTGGGGATCGTGCTGCCGCATCTGGCGGGCTTCTGGGCCTTGGCGCATGTGCCTGCGGCGGCGCATTCGGTGATCATCTCGCTGGTGCCGCTCTTTGCGCTGGCCCTCGCGCTCGGCCTGCGGATCGAGCGGTTCCGGGCGCTGCGCTTTACCGGCCTGATGCTGGGGGCGGGGGCCGTGGCGCTCCTGATCCTGCCCGAGGCCAGCCTGCCCCCCGGCACCGCCAGCGCCTGGCTGCTGGTCAGCATGCTGGCACCCTTCTGCTATGCGCTCGAGGGGCTGGTGATCGCCAACTTCAGCCGCGCGCAGTCGGGACCGCTGCAGACGCTGTTCGGGGCCACCATCGTGGCCCTGGTGCTGGTGGCACCGGTGGCGCTGGCCCAGGGCGCGGGGGCGCTGCCGTTCCGGCCCTGGGGCGTGGCGGAATGGGCGGTGGCGATCTCGGGCGTGACCGGGGCGTTGACCTATGCGGGCTATGTGGCGATCCTGCGCCACGCGGGCTCGGTCTTTGGCGCGCAGGTCGCCTATGTGGTGACCACGAGCGGGGTGCTCTGGGCCATGCTGCTGCTGGGTGAACGCCCCTCGCCGTGGTTCTGGGGCGCGCTGGGGCTGCTGTTCGCGGGGCTGGTGCTGGTCCAGCCGCGCCCGGCGGCACCACTGGCAGACCCGCCCGGAACCTGACCCCTGTCCGCTGTAAGCGATCCCGCCCGGATGCCGTGAATTCCCGCGTCAGCCGCGCACTGGCCGACACCCCCCACGCCATGCCGGAAAACCGCTTGCACCCTGCGGGCGATCCGGGCTTGACTGGCGCGACGCCAAGAAGGCTGCGCAGACAGTCGCCACAGGGAGTGCGCCCGGCGCATGTTCGGACTGGACCTTTCGCCGACGACCGAGGCGGTGCTGGCACTGGCCATCATCGCCGGCATGTTCGCCGCCTTCGTGCGCGAGATCTACCCCGTGGAGGTGGTGGCGCTGACCGGGGCGGCGCTGATGCTGGGCCTGGGCATCCTGCCGTTCGAGGCGGGGCTCGAGGTCTTCTCGAACCACGCGCCCTGGACCATCGCGGCGCTGTTCATCATCGTTGGCGCGCTGGTGCGCACCGGCACGCTGGACTGGATCACCCAGCTTGCCGGGCGCCACGTCAAGGACCATCCGATCCTTACGCTGGGGATGCTGACGCTCACGGTGCTGTTCCTGTCGGCCTTCGTCAACAACACACCCATTGTGGTGGTGATGATCCCGATCTTCATCCAGCTTGCCCGCCAGATGGGCACTTCGGCGTCAAAACTCCTGATCCCGTTGAGCTACTTCTCCATCTTCGGCGGCACGCTCACCCTGGTGGGCACCTCGACCAACCTGCTGGTGGACGGGGTGGCGCGCTCTTACGGCATGGACCCCTTCGGCATCTTCGAGATCACGCTGGCGGGTCTGGCGATGGCGGTGGTGGGGATGGTCTACCTGGCCACAGTGGGCCGTTTCCTGCTGCCCGACCGCGACTCTTTGAGCATGCTGCTCTCGGACCGTTCCAAGATGAAATACTTCACCGAGGTGGTGATTCCCGATGGCTCGTCCCTGATCGGCAAGCCATTGGCCGAAGTCGATATCTTCAAGCGCGAAGGGGCACGGGTGATCGATGTGCTGCGCGGCGATGCCTCGCTCCGGCGCGATTTCGCGGGCGTGGAACTGGCTGCCGGCGACCGCGTGGTGCTGCGCACCGCCATTGCCGAGGTGCTGGGCCTGAAGAAGAACAAGGACGTGGCCACCCGCAGCAAGGACGACGATGCCCGGCCCGAGCCCCGACACCCGCGCGAGGACGCGGATGCGCCCCCGCCCGACCCGCAGACCCTGCAGCGGGTTTCCTCGGTCAAGACGACCACGGTGGAGGCGCTGATCGCACCGGGCTGCCGGATGGTGGGGCGCACGCTGGGCTCGCTGCGGCTGCGGCGGCGCTACGGCGTCTATCCGCTGGCCGTCCACCGGCGCAACCAGAACATCGGCCGCAACCTCGACGATCTGGTCGTGCGCGTGGGCGACACCCTGCTGCTGGAAGGCGCGCCGGAGGATATCCAGCGGGTGGCCCATGACATGGACATGGTGGACATCGCGCAGCCCACCGAACGCGCCTATCGGCGGCGCCATGCGCCGATCGTCATCCTGACGCTGACCGCGATCGTGGGGCTGTCGGCGCTTGGGGTGGCGCCGATCCTGGCACTGTCGGTTCTGGGCGTGGCGGTGGTGCTTCTGACCCGCTGCATCGATGCCGAAGAGGCTTTCGGCTTCATCGACGGGCGATTGCTGGCGCTGATCTTCGGCATGCTGGCGGTGGGCGCCGGTCTGGACCATTCAGGCGCGGTGCAACTGATCGTCGAGGCGGTGGTGCCGGTGCTGAGCGGCATGCCGCCGGTGCTGTTGATCCTTTCCTTCTATGCGCTCTCGTCGGTGCTGACCGAACTGGTGACCAACAACGCCGTGGCGGTGGTGCTGACGCCCATCGCCATCGCGGTCGGGGTGGCGCTGGGGGTGGATCCGCGCGCGCTGGTGGTGGCGGTGATGCTGGCGGCCTCGGCCAGTTTCGCCACACCGATCGGATACCAGACCAACACGCTGGTCTATGGCCCCGGCGGCTACCGTTTCACCGATTTCATGAAGGTCGGGATTCCGCTCAACCTGCTCATGGCAGCGACAGCAAGCCTTGTGATACCGCTGATCTGGCCGCTCTGATCGCGCCGCGGCTTTGACATCTTGCGGCCCCGCTGGCAGGGAATCGTTGCGCGCATAACCATTACCATGGAGCGACCGATGCGAATTCTGGTGTTCAACGCAGGCTCGTCCAGCCTGAAATTCGGTGTGTTCGAGCTGGACCCCGGCGCGCCCCTGAACGCCGCGCGGCATGTGTTCAAGGGCAGTTTCGACCGCTTCGGCGCCGACGGCTGCGACATGATCACCGGCGTGACCGAGCGAAGCCGCGCCCGCGCCCCCCACCGCACCCTGGCCGCGGCCATCGCCGCCGTCCCCGATGTTCTGGCCACTGACGGGATCGGCGCGCCCGATGCCATCGCCCACCGGATCGCCCATGGCGGCACCGGTTTCACCGCCGCCACCGAACTGACCCCCGAGGCGCTGGCCCGGATCGAAACGCTCACCCCGCTGGCGCCGCTGCACAATCCCGCCAACCTGGAAGGGGTGCGCGTGGCCCGCGACTGCTGGCCGGATGTGCCGCAATGGGGCGTCTTCGACACCGCCTTTCACCTGACCCAGCCCGCGCGGGCCACCACTTACGCCGTGCCGCCAGAATGGCGCGAAGCGGGGCTGCGCCGCTTCGGGTTTCACGGCACATCGCACAAATACGTCGCCCGCCGCGCGGCCGAGGAACTGGGCGCCGAATTGCGCGACCTGCGCATCATCAGCCTGCATCTGGGCAACGGCGCCTCGGCCTGCGCGATCAATCGTGGCTACAGCATCGACACCTCGATGGGCATGACGCCGCTGGAAGGGCTGGTCATGGGCACGCGCCCCGGCGATCTGGACCCCGGGGTCTTCGGCTTCCTGCAGCGCAACCTCGGGCTCGACATCGACACGATCGAGGCCGCGCTGGGCGCCGAGAGCGGGCTGAAGGGGCTGGCCGGTTCGTCGGACATGCGCGATGTGGAGGCCCGCGCCGCCGAAGGCGACGCCCGCGCGCAAGAGGCGATCAACGTCTACGCCTATCGCGCGCGCAAGTATATCGGCGCCTATGCGGCGGCCATGGGGGGGCTTGATGTCCTCGTGTTCACCGGCGGGATCGGCGAGAACTCGCCGTCCATGCGGCGGCGGATCTGCGACGGGCTGGAATACATGGGGTTGAAGCTGGACCACGACCGCAACCTGCATGTGGACCTATCAGACCGCGCCGCCCCGCAGATCGAGGCTTACGGCACACGGGTGCAGGTGCTGGTGACCGAAACCGCCGAGCAACTGATGATCGCCCATGAAGTCGCCTCCGCGCGGGCCGAGGCGCGCGCGGCGCATCGGCCCATCCCGGTGGCGGTTTCGGCCCGGCATGTACATCTGGACGCGGCAGCGGTGGAGGCGCTGTTCGGCAAGGGCTACGAACTGACCCCCGACAAGCCCCTGCGCCAGCCCGGCAACTGGGCCGCGAGGGAGCGGGTGACACTGGCCGGGCCCAAGGGACGGCTGGAGCGGGTGGCGATTCTGGGCCCCCTGCGCCCGCAAACGCAGATCGAGGTGTCGCGCACCGACAGCTTCCTGCTGGGCATCGATGCGCCGGTGCGCCAGAGCGGCGACCTGCACGGCACGCCCCATGTGCGACTGATCGGCCCCGCGGGGGAGCTGGACACCGACGGGTTGATTATTGCCGCGCGACACATCCACATGCACCCTGACGATGCGGCGCGCATGGAGGTGGCCGATGGCGACTACGTGGACGTTAACCTCGATCACGCCGAGCGCGCGCTGACCTTCGCGCATGTGCTTGTCCGGGTGCAACCCAACGCCTTCACCGAAATGCACATCGACACCGACGAGGCCAACGCCGCCGGGATCGGCAGCGCCACCGAAGGCGAGATCGTCCCGGAAATGGCCGTCACGGCACTGTCGCCCCGCACCCCGGCCTGATCGTCGCGCGCCCGCGTCCGGGCGCGCAATATTGTCACCCGCTCTGGCCACCCGTAGTGCCGATTTTGGGGGCAGCCCACCGGCATTCAGCGATTTGTTTGTGGTTGCCCGACAACGCCGCCGTGGCTTGACCCGCGCATCGGCAGAAACACCTTGCATCCAAACGCGCCATGGTGATGAACGGTCCGATGATGACTCTTGATAGCGCTACCGCCTTCCCCGCTTCCTGCCGCGAAAGCGGAGGGTTGCCGTCCCGAAACGAGGCCAAGATGACCGCTGACGACCTGCGCGCCGCCCTGCTGCGGCATCTTCAATACTCGCTGGGCAAGGACCGCGGCACGGCCACGGTCTATGACATCCGCATGGCGCTCACGCTGGCGGTGCGCGATCAGGTGGTCACGCCGTGGTTCGAAAGCACGCGGCAAACTTACGCGGCGCAGTCGAAGCGCGTCTATTACCTGTCGCTGGAATTCCTGATCGGGCGGCTGCTGGAGGATGCGGTCAACAACCTCGGCCTTGGCAAGGCGACGCAGGAAACCCTGGCCGGGCTGGGCTTCGACACCGCCGAGGTGCTGGCCAACGAACCCGATGCGGCGCTGGGCAACGGCGGACTGGGGCGGCTGGCGGCGTGTTTCCTGGACAGCATGTCCACCATCGGCTGCCCCGGGATGGGCTATGGCATCCGCTACGAACACGGCCTGTTCCGCCAGCGCTTCCACGAAGGCCGCCAGGTCGAGGAGGCCGAGGACTGGCTCCGCGAACGCCACGGCTGGGAGTTCGAGCGCCCGGAAGTGTCGATGCTCATCGGTTTCGGCGGCCATGTCGACGAGGTCGACGGCCGGATGGAATGGGCCCCCGCCGATGCCGTGATGGCCATGGCGCACGACACGCCGATTGTCGGCTGGCAGGGGAAATGGGCGAACACCCTGCGGCTGTGGGGGGCGGAACCGATCCAGACCTTCGATCTGGACGCCTTCAACCGGGGCGATTTCGTCGGCGCCACCGCGCAGGAAGCGTTCGCGCGCACCATCAGCCGCGTGCTCTACCCCGATGACACCACCCCCGAAGGCAAGGAGTTGCGGCTGAAGCAGGAGTATTTCTTCACCGCCGCCAGCCTGCGCGACATCCTGCGCCGGTTCCTGACGGAATACGACGACCTGACCCTGCTGCCGGAAAAGGTGGCGATCCAGCTCAACGACACGCACCCGGCGATTGCCGGGCCGGAACTGGTGCGCATCCTGCATGACGAACACGGGATGGCCTTCGATCAGGCGGTGGACATCGCGCGCGGGACGCTGGCGTTTACCAACCACACGCTCCTGCCCGAGGCGCTGGAAAGCTGGCCGCAGGACCTGATGGGCCGGGTGCTGCCACGGCACATGCAGATCATTGCCCGGATCGAAGAGGCGTTTCTGGCCGATCACCCCGACAGCCCGATTCGCATTCTGGAGGCCGGCAATGTCAAGATGGGCGAATTGAGCTTCATCATGGCGCATCGGGTCAACGGCGTCTCGGCGCTGCACACCGAACTGGTCAAATCGACCGTGTTCGCGGAGCTGCACCAGACCTTCCCCGACCGGATCGTCAGCCAGACCAATGGCGTCACCCCGCGCCGCTGGGTGCTGGGCGCCAACCCGCGCCTGTCGGCGCTGATCACCGACACCATCGGCGACGGTTGGGTGGACGATCTGGAGGCGCTGCAAATGTTCGAGCCGCATATCGAGGATGCGGGGTTCATCGAGGCCTATGCGACGGCCAAGACCGAGAACAAGGCCGAACTGGCCGCGTGGATCAAGGACACGGCCGGGGTCGCGGTTGATCCGGCGGCGATGTTCGACGTGCAGATCAAGCGCATCCACGAATACAAGCGCCAGCACATGAACATCCTGGAAACCATCGCGCTCTGGCAGGCGATGCGCGCCGCGCCCGACGCGGGCTGGACCCCGCGGGTCAAGATCTTCGGCGGCAAGGCGGCGCCGGGATACGTCCGCGCCAAGGAGGTCGTCCGCCTGATCAACGATGTTGCCCGCGTGATCAACGCCGACCCGGTGACAGGCGACATGCTGAAGGTCGTCTATCCCGCGAACTACAACGTCACCATGGCGGAAAAACTGATCCCGGCCTCGGACCTGTCCGAGCAGATCTCGACCGCCGGGAAGGAAGCCTCGGGCACCGGAAACATGAAATTCGCGCTCAACGGCGCGCTGACCATCGGCACCCTGGACGGCGCCAATGTGGAAATCCGCGAGCGGGTGGGGGCCGAGAATTTCTTCCTCTTCGGGATGACCGCCGAGGAGGTGGTGGCCTGCCGCGAGGACCCGCAGCACCAGGCCAAGGCGATCGCCGCCTCGCCTCGGCTGGCAGCGGCCCTGGGCGCCATCGGGGCGGGGACATTCAGCGAGGGCGACACCGAGCGCTACGCCGGGGTGCTGGGCGATCTGCGCGGGCATGACTATTTCACCGTCTGCGCCGATTTCGACAGCTACTGGGACGCGCAGCGCACCGTGGACGCGGCGTTCGCCGATCCGGCACGCTGGATGCGCATGGCGGCGCTGAACACGGCGCGGTCGGGATGGTTTTCCTCGGACCGGACGATCCGGGGATACATGGCCGATATCTGGGGCATCAAGCCGCTGATCTGACGTGACCTTGTGGAGCGCCCGCGTGCCGCGGGCGCAGGTCTTCTGGCACTTCGTGCGGTTCAGGGGGCATTCTGCCCCCTCTGCGCGGCAAGCCGCGCATTCACCCCCGGAGGATATTTTCGCACAGATGATGGGCGCGCTGGGGCGCTTTTTCGACGGCGTGCCCCGGGTGCTCAGAAGCGGATACCGTGGCGTCCGGCGAGGTCGGTGAAGAATTGCCAGGCGACGCGGCCGGAGCGGCTGCCGCGGGTGGCCTGCCATTCGACGGCTTCTGCGCGCAGGATGGAGGGGTCGATCTTCAGTCCGTAGGCGGCGCAATAGCCGTCGATCATGGCAAGGAAGGCATCCTGGTCGCAGGGATGGAAGCCCAGCCAGAGGCCGAAGCGGTCCGAGAGCGAGACCTTTTCCTCGACCGCCTCGGACGGATTGATGGCGCTGGAGCGCTCGTTCTCGATCATGTCGCGGGGCATGAGGTGGCGGCGGTTGGAGGTGGCGTAGAGCACCACATTGTCCGGGCGCCCCTCGACGCCACCGTCGAGCACGGCCTTGAGCGACTTGTAGTGCTGGTCATCGTGGCTGAAGGACAGGTCATCGCAGAAGAGGATGAAGCGGGTCTGCGGAGCCTTGCGCAGATGCTCCAGCAGCCGGGCGATGGAGGGCAGGTCCTCACGCTGGATTTCCACCAGTTTCAGGGCGCTGTGGGGAACGGCCTCGGACGCGGCGGCGTGCACCGCCTTGATAAGCGAGGACTTGCCCATCCCGCGCGCACCCCACAGAAGCGCGTTGTTGGCGGGCAGGCCGCGGGCGAATTGCACCGTGTTTGTCAGCAGCGTTTCGCGGGCGCGGTCGATCCCGACCAGCAGGTCCAGCGCCACGCGGTTGACGCGGGCGACCGGGTCCAGCCGGTCGGGGGCGGTATGCCAGACGAAAGCCTCGGCCTGCGCGAAATCGGGCGCGGGAATGGGCGGAGGGGCAAGGCGCTCCAGCGCATCGGCGATGCGCTTCAGGGTATCGTCGGGCAGGGCATGATCCTTCATGCGTCAGCCTCGTCCTCGTCCAGCAGGCCCTGTTCGCGCAATTCCGCGTTGCGCTTGCGCTCCACCCGGCCCACCAGCAGGATCGACAACTCGTAAAGCCCGTAGACCACGGTGAACAGGATCAACTGGGTGATGACATCCGGCGGCGTGACCAGCGCGGCCATGGTCAGGATGCCCACGATCGCCCATTTGCGCCCCGATTTCAGCCCCACCACCGAAACCAGCCCGGCCTTGCCCATCAGCGTCAGCAGCACCGGCAACTGGAAGCACAGCCCGAAGGCGACGATGAAGCGCGTGGTCAGGCTGAGATATTCATTCACCGAACCCTGGAAGGTCACGCCTGCCTGCGCCAGCGGCGCGGCTTCGCCGGCGATGTCCGGGTCCAGCATCATGCCGCCCACCTGCTGGAAGTTCAGGAAGAAATTGAAGGCCAGTGGCGTGACGATGTAGAAGGCGAAGGCCGCGCCGAGAAAGAACATGATCGGCGAGGCCAGCAGGAAGGGCAGGAAGGCGGATTTTTCCGACCGGTAGAGCCCCGGCGCCACGAAGCGCCACAGTTGCGTGGCGATCACCGGGAAGGCCAGCACGAAGCCCCCCAGCATCGAGATGCGGATGGCGACGAAGAAACCTTCCTGCAGCTTGATCAGGATCAGGTTGCATTCCTGCCCGCGCGCTTCGAGCGAGGCGCAGAGCGGCTGGGTCAGGAAGTTGAAGATCGGGTTCCAGACGGTGAAGCAGATCACCATGGCCACCACGAAGGCCAGCAGCGAACGCATGATGCGGGTGCGCAGTTCGGCCAGGTGTTCGATCAGCGGCGCGCCGTGATCGTCGATCTCGTCCTTCGGGCTCATGAGGCGGGGCCTTCGCCGCGCGCGGCCGGGCCGGTGCCTTCAGAGGCATTGCCTTCAGAGGCATCGGAAGTGTCGGCACCTGGCGTCTTTGCAGCGGATGCGGTCGATCGGCTCTGTTGCTGCTTCTGTGGCGTGCCGCGTTCGTTGCGCTGGCGCTCCATCTCGCGGGTCACGGTGTCAAGCTCGGCGTCGGCGGCGGCTTCTCCCTCGGGGTCGGCGGCGGGCTTGCGGCTTCCGGTGCGCGCGGCCTTGCCGGGCCTGGCGCGTTTGCCGCCGCGGGCCAGATCGTCAAGATCGTCCAGCCCCATGTCCTTGGCCGACGTCGCCTTGCGCAGATCGCGCTCCATGTCCTTGACGCCGGTTTCATCGGCGGCGGCATCCATGGCGCGCTGGAACTCGCGCGCCATGTTGCGGGCCTTGGCGGTGAACTGGCCCAGCGCGCGGAACATCTTGGGCAGGTCCTTGGGGCCCACGACGATCAGCGCCACAACGCCGACGATCAGCAGTTCGGTCCAGCCGATATCAAACATGCGCTCGGATTCCTCTCACCCGCGCCACCTTATCCGCCGCCCGACATCGCTGGCAACGGCAATAGACGCACGCCCCCTGCCCCATCGGCAGACCGGAGCGCGGCGCCTGCCACGGGCGACCGGACCCTGACCCGCCAGCACCCCGAAGGCGCTGGCTCAGACCTTGTCCTTCTTCTCCTCGGGCGTCACGTCGCGTGCGGTCTCGCCCAGTTCGCTGGTCTGATCCTCGATCTCTTCGGTGCTGTCCTTGACACCTTTCTTGAAGGCGGTGATGCCCTTGCCGACCTCGCCCATCAGCGCGCTGATCTTGCCGCGCCCGAAAAGCACCAGCACGACAACAGCGATGATGATGAGGCCCGCGGGACCGATATTGTTCAGCATGATCCACTCCCTTGAGGGGGCCGTCGCGCCCCCTGCTGTTCTGCTTCCTCTCTCATTTATGGATTCTGGGCAAGCATTCAAAGCCCAAAATCGGAGTCGCGGGACAATACCGCGCGACCGGGCAGAGCACCGGCAGTGCCCGGAATCAGCGCACCACTGCCAGCGACCGGCCCGGCAGCGCGCCCAGAACCCGGTTGCGCCCGGCCTGCTTGGCGGCATAGAGCCGCGCATCGGCGGCATCGATCAGCGCATCGGCGCCGACCATGTCAGCGGTCCATTCCGCGACCCCGAAGGAGGCTGTGATCCGCAGCGCGCGATGGCAGGGGACCTCGGCCGCGGCGATGGCCTGGCGCACGCGGTCGGCCACCTTGAGCGCACCGGCCAGCGGCGTGGTCAGCAGGATGCCGAACTCATCGCCGCCAAGCCGTCCGAAGCTGTCATGGGCGCGCAACACGCCCGCCACGGCACGGGCAACGGCGGCCAGCGCGGCATCCCCGGCGGCGTGACCAAAGCTGTTGTTGCACGTCTTGAAATGGTCCAGATCGAACAGAATGAGCGCGGTTTCCGCGCCCGTCTGCGCGCTGGCGGAAACGGCGTCTTGCAGGTCTCTGGAAAAGGCGCGGCGGTTCATGGCGCCGGTGAGCGGGTCGCGGCTGGCCTGTTGCCAAAGCTCGAACTGGTCCACCACCAGCGCCGCAAACCCTTCCAGAAGTGCGCGTTCCGCTGCGGTAAACGCGCGGTCGGCTGTATCGAGCACACGCAGCGCGCCCAGCAGCGCGCCGTCGCGCACCAGCGGCACGCCGATGAATCCGGTGCGCACCCCCGA
>SKMI01000167.1 GCA_007121115.1 Paracoccaceae bacterium
ACCTCGGTCACGTTGCGGAAGTAGAACCCCACCCCGCGCCCGTCCGACCCGCCGTCCTTGCGTACCTTGTGCCAGATGATGTTGCTCTTGTACTGAAAGCCCCACGCCTGAAGCACCTGCAACCCCTCGGGCAGCAGCGCGTTGGGCACCCACAGGTAGCAGTGCGCGGTCTCGGCCATGTGTTCAGCCACCGGGAGCGCGCATATATCCTCAAGCTCCAGCGTCGGATAACGAGACAGGCGCTTGTGTTCGGGCGCAACTTTGCCGGTACGGTTGGTGAAACGCCAGGGCGGATCGGCCATGATGGTGCCGAACCTGTCCCCTTTCAGAAAGGCGCGCAGATCGTCGCTTGGCGTTGTCATGGCTTTCCCCTAGCTGCCGCCTATAGAACATAATGGAAACAAATATTCAACAGTCCGTTAATCCCTCACACATCCAACTCCTCCACAAACCGCGCGTTCTCGCTGATATACTGAAACCGCAGCTCCGGCTTCTTGCCCATCAGCCGCTCCACCAGGTCGCCGGTTTCGCCGGGCAGGTCGTCGTCCACCGACACGCGGATCAGGCGGCGCGAGGCCGGGTCCATGGTGGTTTCCTTCAGGTCCTTGGCGTCCATCTCGCCCAGCCCCTTGAAGCGCGAGACATCCACCTTGCCCTTGCCCCCGAACCCCTCGGCCATCAGCCGGGCCTTTTCGGCCTCGTCCAGCGCGTAGGCGCGCTTGGCGCCCTGCGTCAGCCGGAACAGCGGCGGGCAGGCCAGATACAGGTGCCCGGCGTCGATCAGGGGCCGCATCTGGGTGAAGAAGAAGGTCATCAAGAGCGCCGCGATATGCGCACCGTCCACATCGGCGTCGGTCATGATGATGATGCGGTCATAGCGCAGATCATCGAGCCGGAACTTGGAGCCCAGCCCCACGCCCAGCGCCTGGCACAGGTCGTTTATCTCGGCGTTCTGGCCCAGCTTGCCGCTGGCCGCGCCGATGACGTTCAGGATCTTGCCCCGCAGCGGCAGGAGCGCCTGGGTACGGCGGTCGCGCGCCATCTTGGCCGACCCGCCCGCGCTGTCGCCTTCGACGATGAACAGTTCGGTCCCCTCGCGGGCGGTGGCGGTACAGTCCACCAGCTTGCCGGGCAGGCGCAGCTTGCGGGTGGCGGACTTGCGGCTGGTCTCCTTCTCCTGGCGCCGCCGCAGCCGCTCCTCGGCCCGCAGGACCAGAAAGTCGAGGATCGCACCCGCGGCCTTGGTGTCCGCGGCCAGCCAGTTGTCGAAATGGTCGCGCACCGCACCCTCGATCATGCGCGCGGCCTCCTGCGTGGCCAGGCGGTCCTTGGTCTGGCCCACGAATTCCGGCTCGCGGATGAAACACGAGACCAGCGCACAGCCGCCCGCGGCCATGTCCTCGCGGGTGATCTGGGCGGCCTTCTTGTTGTTCGCCAAGTCGCCATAGGCGCGGATGCCCTTGAGCACGGCGGCCCAGAAACCGGCCTCGTGCGTGCCGCCCTCGGGGGTGGGGACGGTGTTGCAATAGCTTTGCACGAAGCCGTCGCGCACGGGCGTCCAGTTGATCGCCCATTCCACCGCGCCGGGCTGGTTGAACTTTTCCGCGAACTCCACCCGGCCCGCGAAGGGCCGTTCGGCATAGGTGACGGCACTGGCAAGCTGTTCGTTCAGGTAATCCGCCAGCCCGCCGGGGAAGTGGAAGGTGGCCTCCATCGGCGTGTCGCCGTCCGGCACGGCGGATTTCCAGCGGATTTCCACGCCCGAGAACAGGTAGGCCTTGGACTTCGCCATCCGCAAGAGCCGCGCGGGACGGAGTTTGAGCGCGCCGAAGATCTCGGGGTCCGGGTGGAAGGTGACGGTGGTCCCACGCCGGTTCGGCGCGGGGCCGACCCTGGTCACCGGCCCCTGCGGGACCCCGCGCGAGAACTCCTGCGCGTACAGTTCGCGGTTGCGCGCGACCTCCACCCGCATGTGATCGCTCAGCGCGTTGACCACCGAGGCGCCGACCCCGTGCAACCCGCCCGAGGTCGCATAGGCCTTGCCCGAGAACTTGCCGCCCGCGTGCAGGGTGCACAGGATCACCTCGAGCGCGGATTTGCCGGGGAACTTGGGGTGCGGGTCGATGGGAATGCCGCGGCCATTGTCGCGGATGGTGAGGCTGTGATCCGCGTGGAATTCCACCTCGATCCGGCTGGCGTGGCCCGCCACCGCCTCGTCCATGGCGTTGTCCAGCACCTCGGCGACCAGGTGGTGCAGCGCGCGCTCGTCGGTGCCGCCGATATACATGCCGGGGCGCTTGCGGACGGGTTCCAGCCCCTCCAGCACCTCGATGGCCGAGGCGTCATAGCTGTCCTGTGCCGAGGAGAGTAGATCGTTCATGCTGCTCGATTCCCGTTATGGCAGGGTTGCTACGAGTAGACCACCGCGCTGCCCTGACCGCAAGACTTGGTGGCCGATGGTGCGGGTGGGGGCGCAGCCCCCGTCGCCGCTGCGCGGCGACTCCCCCGGGGGTATTTGGGGCAAGATGAAGACCGGGCGGCGGTATGGGGGTCGGATGGCGTGCGGCCTGCCGGGACGGGGTGGTGCGCCTCACGTCGCTTGCAGCGGAGTATCGTGCCGCGCAAGCGCCCGCTCAAGGGCCGTGTCCAGCGCGTTCCAGTCGTCGGGCTCCAGCCGCACGGGCAGGGTCAGGACGCGCTGACGGAAGGCTGTGGGCAGACGCACGGCGTCCTTTTCGGTGGTCACCATCTGGGCGCCCAGCGCCAGCGCCTCCATCTCCAGCCGCTTCATCAGGGCGGGGGTCAGGGGCTGGTGGTCGGTCAGGGCCTCGGCCCGCAGGAGGTCCGCGCCTTCGGCACGCAGGCTGGCGAAGAAGCGTTCGGGGTGGCCGATCCCGGCGAAGGCCAGCGCGCGCAGTCCGCGCCAGTCCATGCCAGTCCGAAGCGTCTGTAGCGCGGCGGGCACGCTGGGGCATGGCAGATGCGCACCCCAGCGCCGCGCAAACAACGCCTGATCCGCCGCCGACCCGACCGACAGGACAAGGTCCGCGCGCTTCAGCCCGACCGCGACCCGTTCGCGCAGCGGGCCTGCAGGCAGCACCCGGCCGTTGCCGAACCCCTGCACGGCTGACACCACCACCAGCGCCAGATCATGCGCGACCGACCCGTCCTGAAACCCGTCATCCAGCAGCACCGCTTCGGCCCCGGCGGCAGCGGCTGCGGCGATTCCCGCCGCGCGGTCATCCGAAACCCAGACCGGCGCGAACCCGGTCATCAACAGCGGCTCGTCCCCGACATCCGCCGCGCTGTGGGCGCGCGGGTCCACCTGCACCGGCCCGGTCAGCCGCCCGCCATACCCGCGCGAGACCACGTGCACCGCCACGCCCCGTGCCGCCAGCCGCGCAGCCAGGGCGATCACCGTCGGGGTCTTGCCGGTGCCGCCGACATGCAGGTTGCCCACGCAGATCACCGGCACCGGCGCCCGCCAGCGCCGTCCGCGTGCCAGCCGCCGCGCCGTCGCCCAGCCGTAGAGCGCGCCCAGCGGGGCCAGGGCCCG
>SKMI01000254.1 GCA_007121115.1 Paracoccaceae bacterium
CGGGATCGGGGCGCTCGGCGTGCAGCGTCCGAAGGTGCGCGACCGCGCCACCGATGCCCCGGCCGAGAAGAGGGTCCGCTTCACCTCTGCGATCCTGCCGAAGTGAGCCATGGGCCGCCATCGGTTCAAGGCCCATAAAGCACGCATGGGGGGGGCTCCCCGAAGCGGGCGCGGGCGCGGCTGGCATCCTGTCCCCGCACCAAAACAGAGGAGGACACCATGGCCTACACCACCGCCACAACCAACCTGGAGAGTGGCGCCGCGCTGCCCCACAACGCGAAAGCTGCCGCGACCTGGTCGCTCGGCGGGCGTGACTATGACAACATCAGCTTTGGCGTTTCCGACGCACTTGCCCACGCCGCACGGCGTCTGGCGCCGCAGCCCGGCGAGCGGGTGCTCGACGTCGCCACCGTTGTGCTGAACTGGAGCAAGGCGGCCATCGCCGCCGCGCTCAAGGCCGACGGGTTCCAGACGCCGCATTCCAACCGCGCCCGCCGGACAGGGTCGAAAGCGGTGGGCCGACGCGGGCGACCCGTGGGCTGCAGAATGTGATCACCAGCGGGGTGCGGCGGCAGAAACCCGCAGCCTGAGCATAGGGGGCCGCCAGTCGGCCGGCGATGTGGCCCTCGTCGGCGGCCTCGGGCAACAGCGCGCGGTGGCCGTTGGCGTCACCGGCCAGAAAGACGCCTGTGTCCGCGCTCGGCATCTTACCCGTGTGCAATAGTGATATCGTTGTCAAACTTTCGACTGACCTGGCTCAATTCGCGCTGGGAAAGAACAGCTGCTCGCCTCCCAGCGTGTAGCTGGCGATGGCGTCCTGGCCTGTAGCGGAGGTGATCCAGTCGATGAATATCTGACCTGCTTCGGCCGTCACATGGGGGTGGCGTTCGGGGTTCACCAGGATCACGCCATAGGGGTTGAACAACACTTCGTCGCCCTCGAACAAGATCTTCAGCTCGCCCCGGTTCTGGAACGACAGCCATGTGCCACGATCGGTCAGGGCATAGGCGTTCATCTGGCTTGCGGTGTTCAGCGTCGGGCCCATGCCCGAGCCGGTCTCGCGATACCAGCCGCCCGAGGGCTCCACCCAGGCGGTCGCCCACAGGTTCTGCTCGGCGACATGGGTGCCGCTGTCATCCCCGCGTGAGGCAAAGGGGGCCTCGGCACCGGCGATCGCGCCGATGGCCTCGGCGGCGCTGGGCGCGCCAGCGATGCCCGCCGGATCATCACCCGGGCCGACAAGCACAAAATCATTATACATCACGTCAAATCGCTGAACGCCGTAGCCATCGGCGACAAAGGCCTGCTCCAGTTCGCGGGCGTGGACGAAGACCACATCGGCATCGCCCCGCCGCCCGGTTTCCAGCGCCTGGCCCGTGCCCTGGGCAACAACGCGGACTTCGATCCCGGTCTCGTCCTGGAACATCGGCAGGATATGCTCGAACAGACCTGAATTTTCGGTCGATGTGGTCGATGCGACGGTGATGAAGTCCTGCGCGGCGGCCGGCAGGGCGGCCAGCATGGCAAGGCCCGATACGAAGCCAAGACTGGTGTTGCGGCGCGTATGTGACATGGTCTTTCTCCCGTTGGTTACCAGATCAGATCACCCGCGAGGAATGCGCGGGCCTCGGGGGCTTGCGGCCCCGCGAAGAATGGCGCGGCGGGGCCATGCTCGATCAGGCGGCCGCGATGCAGAAAGGCCACGTCCTGCGCCAGCCGCCGGGCCTGGCCCAGGTCGTGCGTGGTCATCACGATGGTGATGCCCTCGGCGGCAAAACTCTCGATCATCTTCTCGATGATCCGCGTGGCAGAGGGGTCGAGCGCTGAGCATGGCTCGTCGAGAAACAGCACCTCGGGGCGCATCGCCCAGGCCCGCGCCAATGCGAGGCGCTGCTGTTCGCCACCTGAGAGCAACCGCGCGGGGCGGTCGGCCAGTGGTTCAAGCCCGAAACGCTGCAAGGTGGTTGCAACGGCGTCGCGCCGCGCGCCGCGAGACATGCCCCGCAGCTTGAGCGGATAGTCGAGATTGGCGGCAACCGAGCGGCGCAGCAGCACGGGACGCTGAAACACCATAGCCTGCGCATCGGGCCGCGTGCTGCCATCGGCCCAGAAACGTCTGCCCGATGTCGGCTCGATCAGTCCGTGGCACAGCCGCAGAAACAGGCTCTTGCCCGCGCCGTTCGCGCCCATCACGATCAGCCGCCGCCCTGGCGCGATGCTGAGTGTCAGAGTCGAAAGGAGTGGCTTGCCATCAATGGCAAAGCCGGCGCTGTCAAGACGCAGTGGCAGGATGGCGCTCCCCGTGTCACGCAGCGCGCGCATGGGCGTGCCTTCGGTCGAGATCGTGTCGCCCCTCATCCTAGACGTCCCCGCGCCCATTGGCCCGCTCCCCAGGCCAAGGCATTGAGTGTCAGTGTCAACGCCATCAGGATGATCCCCAGCGCCACGGCCAGCCCCAAGCTGCCGCGAGCGGTCTCCAGGGTGATTGCCGTGGTCATCGTGCGGGTGTGGCCGGCGATGTTGCCGCCCACGATCAGCACTGCCCCCACTTCGGCCGAGGCGCGGCCAAACCCCGCCAGAACCCCGGTCAGCAGGCTGACACGCCCGTCCCACAACAGGGTAGGGACCGCGCGCAGCCGCCCCGCGCCCAGACTGCGCAACTGTTCGCGATACTCGACCCAAAGATCCTCGACCACCGACCGCGTGAGCGAGATGACAATCGGCAGGATCAGTAGGGTCTGAGCGATGACCATTGCCGTCGGGGTGAAGAGCAGCCCCAGATCGCCGAACGGCCCCGAGCGCGACAGCAGCAGATAGACCAGCAGCCCCGCGACCACCGGCGGCAGCCCCATGAGCGCGTTGAACATCACAATCACCGCCGCGCGCCCGGGAAACCGCGCCAGTGCCAGCCCCGCGCCCAGCGGCAGGCCGAGAACGCAGGCGATCAGCACCGCCGTAAGCGTGACCCGCAGGCTGAGCCCGATGATCTGCATCAGCGCAGCATCCGCCGAGGTGATCAGCCCCAGAGCGATACCGAACGGTCCATCCACTTGAAGAATCCTCCCAAAACCGACTGGAAGGAAAGCAAAAAACAAGTTAGGGTTCAAACACGTAATTTTTGCAGAGGATTGCATTAAAGTGCATGAGAAGATTCCTGATACGGCCCCGAGAGCAGCCCTTCATGGGTCTCCCGCCTTGATGACCACAGGCGAGGTGGCCGATTTCTTGCGCGTGCGGGAGCGCACGATCTACGAGATGGTCGCGCGCCAGACCATCCCCTTCACCCGTGCCACGGGAAAACTGCTTTTTCCCCGCCGCCTGCTCGCGGCCTGGCTGGAAGCCCAGACCGAACTGCCCCAGACGGGTATCGCCCCGCCACCGCCGATCTACTCGGGCTCGAACGATCCGTTGCTGGAGTGGGCGCTGCGCCAGTCGGGCAGTGGGCTTGCGGTGCTGGCGCGGGGCTCTGCGCATGGGCTCGACGATCTGGTCGAGGGGCGTGCCGTGTTGGCTGGCTTTCACCTGCTGGATCCCGAAAGCGGGCAGTGGAACCTGGCGGCGGCGCAGGCCCATTTGCCCGCCGCCAGCCATGTGGTGATCCACTGGGCCCGGCGGACACAGGGGCTGATTACCGCAGCCGGCAACCCGCTGGGATTGACCGACCTTCGCGACGCGGTCGCGCGCGGGGCGCGTTTTGCCCTGCGTGCCGGAGGGGCTGGATCGCAACGACTGCTCGAGGTGCTGCTGGCGCGTGAGGGGCTGACGACCGCCGATCTGACCACCGCGGACCGCCCTGCAGAAACCCATGCCGACCTCGCCACCTTGATCGAGACCGACGAGGCTGATTGCGGCCTCGGGCTGCATGCTGCCGCCGGCGCGCGTCTGGGGTTCATCACGCTTGTGTCCGACGAAAGCTTTGATCTGGCAATGACCCGACGCGCCTATTTTGAACCGGTCATCCAGTCTTTGCTAAGATTGGCCCGGTCGGATACCTTTGCCAAGCGCGCCCAGCATCTGGGCGGATATGACCTCTCCGATCTGGGAAAGGTTCGTTGGAACGGGTAGCCCAAAGTTGCCGGGAGTTGATGCGTTCTATCGACGACAATGGCGAGCGCGTGTTTTGCAATGGCGGACCTCGACCGCCGGTCGAAGTGATGGTCGGGTTCATCTACGACCATCGAGGGGAACACGGGGTCGATCCTCGTCAGACCCCATCGATTGGCGTAATGTCAGTCGTCTGGATCAACGAGACGAGCCTGTCCTGGAACGCTGCGCATATCGGGCTGCTGATGCCCCCTCGCCGCAAGACAAAGCCAACGGTCCGAAGCGCCGAGGGATCATCCAGTTCAAGTGCGCAAAGGTCCTCATCGATCGAGCGAGTCGCAAGGGCTGGCAGGATCGTTGCCCCGGCTCCGGCGCGCACCAACGCCAGGAGTGAAATGACATTGCGGGCGCTTATTGCCGAAACGTGATCCGGACTGTCTGGATCAAGGCCGGAATTGCCCACAGTCGATTTGTTGCTGATCAGGTGGTGCGCGCGGATGTCCTCACGTGTCAACGGACGCGCCAGCCGCGCAAGCGGATGGTCCTTGCGGCAGACCAGCCGAAACGGGTCATTGAACAGGGCGATGAAACTCAGCCCGGCGCTGGCGTCCGGCTTGCCGCCGATGCCCAGCTCGACCACGCTCGTTTCGACCAGCATGTGCACACTGGCGCTGTCGGTATCCAGCAACTCGATCCTGACACCGGCATGATCTGCCAGCATGGCGCTGAGCACCGGCGGCAAAAGCTGTGCTGCGATGGATGGAACGGCGGCAATACGCAAGACCCCTTCGCGCCCCTCGGCAAGCGCGATGATCCGTTCGGTGGTGCGATCATGTTCGCGCAGCAGGTCCTGAGCGAGCTTGTTCACCTCAACGCCCAGCGCCGTCAGGGTGTGTTTGCGGTCCGTTTCGAACAAGGGGGCGCCCAGGTCCCTTTCAAGCTGCTTGAGCGTCATCGAAATGGCGGAATCCGTTCTGCGCAGGGCCTTGGCAGCGTCGCGGATGTTTCCGCAACTGGCAACGGTGACGAACACGCGCAGTGTTTGGGTTCGGATCATGGTTGTATGCTACAGAAAAACTGAATTTGGTTTCATTTTAATTCGATTGATCTGAACAAGCCAACCCCCATAGCGTGTCGCATCATGACCGACACGACGCTCTCATTGGATCAGGTCGAAGTCCTAGCGCGCCAGACTCTGGAACGCGCAGGAGCTTCCGGGGAACAATCGGCGTCTGTCGCACGCTCCACGCGTCTGGCCGAGCGCGATGGCATCCGCAGCCACGGTCTGATGTATCTGCCGATCTATGCCGAGCATCTGCGCTGCGGCAAGGTTCTGGGCACGGCCGGCCCGGTTGTGTCCAGTCCGCGACCTGCGGCGGTTCAGGTTGATGCCGCGCATGGTTTCGCCCATGCTGCGATTGATGTGGGCTGGCCTGACCTTGACGCGGCCGTGCGCGAACACGGCGTTGCTGCAATGGCTGTGTCGCGGTCCTATAATTGCGGTGTTCTGGGTCATCACGCAGAGCGATTGGCCGAGTCGGGGCTTGTGGGGCTGTGCTTCACGAATGCGCCTGCTTCAATGGCCCCCATCGGGGGTAGTCGACCGGTGATCGGCACCAATCCCTTTGCTCTGGCAGTGCCGGATGGCGCGAGCCGCGCGCGGCTGATCATTGACCAGTCCGCCAGTGCGATTGCAAAATCCGAAATCATCCTGCGCGCCCGCAAGGGCGAGGCGATCGAACCGGGCTGGGCGCTCGATGCCGATGGACAGCCGACCGAGGATGCCGAGGCCGCGCTTGCGGGTTCGATGCTGCCTGCGGGCGGGCAAAAGGGCTTCGGCATGGGCCTGATGGTCGAGATTTTCGCCGCCGCACTGTCCGGCGGCAATCTGGGGATCGAGGCCAGCCCCTTTTCCGGCCCCAAGGGAGGGCCTCCGGGCACGGGGCAGTTTTTCATCGGCATCGATCCGGTGGCATTTTCCGGAGATGGCTTCCATGCCGCGATATCGCGGCTGACAGAAGCGATCATTGAACAACAGGGCACACGGCTGCCCGGTGCGCGCCGTGCCGCCAACCGTGACCGTATCGAGCGTGAGGGCGTGCAGGTCGATGCCGCCCTGATGGACAGGATCAAGGCCGCCTGAGCGGCGAAAAGGAATGGCATGGAACCTGAGGTCCGCAATTTCATCGCAGGCGACTGGCAAGACGGGGCGGACACTACGGAAAACCGCAATCCGTCGGACCTGTCGGATGTGATCGGTCACTTCGCGCAGGCCGATGCCGCACAGCTTGGCATTGCGCTGGACGCCGCGCGCCGCGCGCAAGCCGAATGGGGCGCGACCGGCCCGCAGAAACGTCATGACGTGCTGATGGCGATCGGCACCGAGATGATGGCGCGGGCAGAAGAAATCGGCAGGCTGATTTCGCGCGAAGAGGGCAAGCCGCTGGCCGAGGGCAAGGGCGAGGTTTACCGCGCGGGCCAGTTCTTTACCTATTTCGCCGCCGAGGCGCTTCGCCAACTGGGCCAGACCGCTGACAGCGTGCGGCCCGATATCGAAATCGACGTGCGCCGGGAGCCTGTGGGCGTGGTCGCGATCATCAGCCCGTGGAACTTCCCCGTTGCGACTCCAGCCTGGAAAATTGCGCCTGCCCTGGCCTTTGGCAATGCCGTGATCTGGAAGCCCGCGAACCAGACCCCCGCCAGCGCGGTGGCGCTGACGCAGATCATGGCAAAGCAGGACCTGCCCAAGGGTCTGTTCAATCTGGTGATGGGGCCAGGGCGCGAGATCGGGCAGGCGCTTGCGGAAAGCGCGGGCGTCGATGCGATCAGCTTCACCGGCTCAGTGCCCGTGGGGCGCGGGATCGCGGCGGCGGCTATTCCCAACATGACCAAGCTGCAGATGGAGATGGGGTCGAAGAACCCGATGGTAATAATGGAGGATTGCGATCTTGATCTGGCCGTCACCCATGCCACCAACGCGGCCTTTGGCGGCTCTGGTCAGAAGTGCACGGCGGCCAGTCGGCTGATCGTGCATGAGCGTATCCATGATGCCTTTGTCGAAAAGCTCGTAGCCACCGCGCGGGCGCTGCGGGTCGGTCATGCACTGGAAGACGGCACGCAGATCGGCCCGGTCGTCAGCGCGGACCAGCTTGCGACCAATCTGGACTATATCGAGACCGGCAAGCGCGAAGGGGCGGAACTCCTTTGCGGTGGCACTAGGCTGGAGCGCGCGACGGAGGGGTATTTCATGGCCCCTGCGGTCTTTGCGGGCACGCGCAACGACATGGTCATCAACCGCGAGGAAATGTTCGCGCCGATCACCTGCGTCATCAAGGCCGGCAGCTATGACGAGGCGCTGCACATCGCCAATGAAACCGAATTCGGCCTGACCGCGGGCATCATGACCCGCGATCTGGCCCGCGCCACCCACTTCCGTCGCAACGCGCGCGCAGGCTGTGTGATGGTCAACCTGCCCACTGCGGGCACGGATTACCATGTTCCCTTCGGCGGGCGCGGCGCGTCCAGCTACGGGCCGCGCGAACAGGGCCGCTACGCCGAGGAATTCTACACCATCGTCAAAACCTCCTACATCCATTCCGGAAAACCTGCATGAGCCTCCACTTGCATCCGCGCATCGATGCGCTGCAATATGCCAACTGGTCGGAACAGATATTCCGCCAGATGCGCGCAGGCGGGGTTGATGCGGTGCATGTGACGATCACCTATCATGAGAATTTTCGCGAAACGGTCCTGAATATCGAAGCCTGGAACCGCTGGTTCGAGCACTTTCCGGACCTGATTTTTCAGGGCTACACTGCCGATGACATCGAACTTGCGCGCCAGACTGGACGCACCGCAATCTTCTTCGGGGCGCAAAATCCGTCCTGCATCGAAGATGATATCGGGCTGGTCGAAATTCTGCACCGTCTCGGCCTGCGGTTCATGCAGCTGACCTATAACAACCAGTCGCTGCTGGCCTCTGGCTGCTACGAGGCCGAGGATACCGGCCTGACCCGCATGGGCCGCGAGGTGGTGGCAGAGATGAACCGCATCGGGCTGGTGGTGGATATGAGCCATTCCGGCGAACGCTCGACGCTTGACGCCATCGCCCATTCTTCCCGCCCCATCGCCATCACCCATGCCAACCCGGCAAGCTGGCATCCGGCGTTGCGCAACAAATCCGACCGCGTCTTGCGCGCCTTGGCGGAAAGCGGTGGGATGCTAGGATTTTCAGTCTATCCGCACCATCTGCGCGGCGGCAGCGCCTGCACGCTGGAGGATTTCTGCACGATGATCGCGCGCACCGCCGATCTGATGGGGGTGGAGCGTATCGGCATCGGCACCGACCTGTGCCAGGACCAGCCCGACAGCGTCGTGGACTGGATGCGCGCGGGCCGCTGGACGAAGCAGCGCGAATATGGCGAGGGCAGCGCCGACAATCCCGGCTTCCCGCCGATGCCCGAGTGGTTCCACGACAATCGCGATTTCGGGCAGATCGAGGACGGTTTGCGCGCAGCCGGCTTCTCGGCGCCGGATATCGGCGCTGTGATGGGCGGTAACTGGGCGCGGTTCTTCCGCCAGGGCTTCAACGCGGCGCAAGAGACCTGCCGGGAGGCCGCGCAATGAGCTGCGAGGGCCTGAACCCCATGCCACAGGCGCGCAACTTCCGGCGCAGTCCGGATGAGGTGATGCGCCTTGTCCGCATGGGATGCAGCCATCCCACGCGCCTGTCCTTCCTGCGCCAGCTTCTGCGGCGGATGCAGGCCGAGGACTGGCGTTTCGACCGCCCCGTCTGGGAAGTGGACGCGCGCGGCGTGGGCCGTGCGGTTTACCGCGCCATTGGCCCCGTGCGCACCTACAGCCTTGTGGCCTTTTCCCATGATCTGCCGCCCGAGGTGCGCTCGGACCGGGTGATTGCCACCGCCTGGGACGCCACTTTCGCATTGTTCGACGGCACGCCCACCCCTGCCGATCTGGACCGACTTGCTGCCAATGTGCCGCTGCAAGAGGCCGGGCGCATCAGCCCGCGCGAACTCAGCCTGAGCCGCGCCAATCGCTCGGTCCGGCTGTTTGATCATGTCCTGGCGCGGTTGGCAAAAGGCGCGCAACCCGATGCCGCGATGCTACGGGAAACCGGCTATCTGATGCGCACGACGGCGGTTTATGGGTCCGGAAAATTCGGCGCGGCGGATCGGGCCGCGATTGCGCAGCGACCGGAACTAAGCGCACCGTTTCAGGCCGAAATGCTCTCGGTCTGGCTGACGCGCGCCTTCACGGTTGATCTGGTCGAGCATCTGGCCCGCGCGAAGGGCGGTGAAAAGGCCGCCCGACTTTCGCCGGAACTGAAAAGCGGTCTGGGTGTGGGCAATTCCACTGGCCTGGGCATGGCGCCTTTCCTGATCCACCATCCTGTGCTGCTGAACAACTGGATGCTGGCGCGTGAAGAGGCTTTGGCGCGGGTGCGCGCGCAGGCCAGCATCGGCGCTGATGAACTGGCCGGGTTTCAGGCCGCACTGAATGCTGCGCGCGAAAATGCCGACCTCTGGACCAGCGCGCATGACATTCAGCGCGCGAAGCTGGCCGATCTGCGCGATAGCCTTGCACGCATTGCCGCCCATGTCGCGCAGGGCTGGGACCAGAGCGCCGCGCATCCATGGGATGACCTGTGGCGCTGGGGGTGCGAAGCATTGCCATTGGAAGGGCAGGAGGTGCTGCTCGCTGCGATGCTGGAACCGCATGGCGCGTTGATCGACGGGCTGGGCGAGTGCATGGATGCCGATGAGGGCACAGCATTTCCCATCAATGGCGCGATGCCGGTGGGCGAGTTGCGCGCCATCCTGCGCGCGCATTACGACTGGGCACTGGGGATCGACTACACCGAGCGCGCCCAATGCGCCCGGTTCTGGTATGTGTCCGAGGACAAGCTGGAGCCGCGTCTGGGCGAGCGCCATGAAGAACCCGGCGCCGAGCGCGAGTTGCCGCTGGATACCGGCAGGCAGGCCGCCGCTCTCTGGCAGGCGCTGCAGGATCAGCCCGAGGACCAGCCGGTCGCGCATCTGCTGATGGCAGCGCCGGAAAATCGCCTGGCGGTCCGGCGCGCGCAGATCACCGCGCGGCACCCTTTCGCGGAAATCCGCGACAACCTGATCGCCGCCGAGATGCTGCCCATCGACATTCTGCGCTGCAAACTAGCGTTTTTCGGGGCGACGCGTTTTGACCCGCGCTCGGATCGCTGGGTGCGTATCAGCCTGTTTCAGGACGCGCCTTACCCCGAAGACCTGAACGGGGGCGGCGATGAAGCATGATCCCCGGACAGACGCGGGGCTCGATCTGACCTTGTCGGAGATTTCCGCACTGACAACGCGCGCCACGCGCGGGGCCGGTCGCAGCTGGGGCGAGGCGGAGGAAGCCGCCGAAGCCGCCTGCTGGCTGGCCCGCGCCGGTCTGGACTGGGCAGGCGCGTTGCTCGAGGTCTTGCAGCCCCCCGAAGCCGGTGCTGACTGTGCGCTGCGAACGGGCATCGCGCTGGCAGATGCCGCGGCACTGCCCGGCCCGCTCGTGAACACGCCTCTCAGGGTGAACAGCCCTTGCTTCCTGCTGCCCTTTGCCGCGCGCATGGCCGACCAGACCGGGCAGCGGATCAGATTGACGGCTGCAGAGACGCGGGTTGTCCTTGCGCCGGGCGCATGTCCGTTGATTGCCAGTCCGGGGCGCATGTCAGGACCGGCGCAGGTCACGCTTGCGCCCGACCAGCAGGACCAGCCCCCCAGCCCCGACTGGCCGCAAACCCATCGCGGGACGGTCATTGCGGCCAAATACGCGCGCCTGACGCAACTGATGATGGCCTTCACCGTGCCCACATCCGCCCATTCGCATGCCGGGGCGGGCGCGCAGGGGGATGACAACGACTGACCCCCGACCCACACCCAAACCACTCAACAGGGAGAGTGAACCATGAAGAGAACCTTTATCGCCACAGCCTTTGCGGGCCTTGCCCTGCCCACAGTCGCGCTTGCCGATTGCGGGCGGGTTTCAGTTGCCGAAATGAACTGGGCCTCGGGCCAGATCATCACGCGGATCACCGAATTCCTGATGGCGCAGGGCTATGGCTGCGATGTCACCATCGTGCCATCGGCCACCACCACGGCGATCACCTCGCTGGCCGAGAACAACGAACCCGATGTGGTGCCGGAACTCTGGGTCAACTCGGCCCCCGCGTATTTCCGGCTGGAAGCCGAAGGCCAACTGGTCAAGGCCGCGGATGTCTTTGCCGAAGGCGGCAGCGAAAACTGGTGGGTGCCCGACTATCTGGTCGAGGAACACCCCGAACTGGCCACGATCGAGGGCATCCTTGCCAATCCCGAACTGGTGGGCGGGCGTTTCCACAACTGCCCTGATGGCTGGGGCTGCCGGATCGCCAATGACAACCTGGTCATCGCCTTCGATTTCGAAGGTCACGGGATGGAGGTGTTCAACCACGGCTCGGGCGATACCCTGCCAGCCTCCATGGCCGCCGCTTATGAAAACCGCGAACCGTGGTTCGGTTACTACTGGGGGCCGACCGCCGTGCTTGGGCGCTACAACATGGTCGCAGTGGACATGGGGCCACATCACCCCGAAATCCATGAATGCAACCAGACCCAGGAGTGTGCGACGCCGGGCATCTCGGCCTATCCCGCCGCGCCGGTGCTGACCGTGGTCACCGCCGATTTCGCCGAGCGCAAGCCCGAGATCTTCGACCTGGTCAGCAACATCTCGTTCGGCACGCAGGAACTGAGCAACCTGCTGGCCTGGCAGGCGGACAACAGCGCCTCGGCCGAGGAGGCGGCGGTGTATTTCCTGACCACCAGTCAGGACACCTGGATGGGCTGGATCAACGATGAAGCCGCCGAGCGGCTGAGCGCGATCTTCCAGTAAGCCCATGACGGGGCGGGCCGCGCGCAGATGCGCGGCCCGCGCCCGATCCAGCCATCGCGCGCCAGGAGGGACCGAGCATGGCCGCCTATGATTTCGTGTTCGACGGGCTTGGCCTGCGCGAATGGTGTGACAGGGATGCCACCACCGGCCCGATGAGCATGGCCGACCTGCTGGCCCGCGGCGCTGGGGGGCAGGTGGAAAAGAGCTGGATGGAATCGCTCTGGGAGTTGCCCTTCCCGTCGCTGGATGCGCTTAACCAGGCCTGCCCGGCAATTGCGCGCTCGCGCGATCTGACGCGCGGGCTGGAGCAGAGCTTTCTGAATGTTCGCGATCCGCTGCGGGTCGTGCTGGACCCGATAACCCAGCCGCTGAGCTGGGCGCTGGAGAACGCGCTGCATGTCTTCACATCGACGCCCTGGTGGATCATGCTGCCGCTGCTGCTGCTGCTGGTCTGGGTCGCCTCGCGGTCCTGGACGCTGATGGGCTTTGTCGGCGGCGCGCTGGCGTTCCTGCTGTTCGTCGATCATTACACCTTCGCGATGCAGACCATGTCGATCATCTTTGTCTGCGCCTTCCTGTGCGTCCTGTTCGGCGTGCCCATCGGCATCGCCATGTCGCGCAGCAATACCATGCAGCGCCTGACGATCCCGGTTCTGGACATGCTGCAGACCCTGCCCACATTCGTCTATCTGATCCCGCTGATTTTCCTCTTCTCGGTGACCGAACCCAAACTCTATGGCATTGCCATCATCCTTTACGCGATCGTGCCGGTGATCCGGCTGACCGATCTGGGCATAAGGCTGGTGGACAAGGATGTGATCGAAG
>SKMI01000132.1 GCA_007121115.1 Paracoccaceae bacterium
ACCGCCATGGCCGCTGACGGGGTGGGGATTTCCGGCGCCTTCGGTGTCTCGCTGATCGACCATGACACGCGGGCGCGGATGGCAAACCGCATCGTCACCATCAGCGAGACCGGCGCCGCCAACACCACGCCGGGCAAGACCACTATCGCCAGCATCGACCGTTCGGCCATGAACGTGATCGCCACCGGCAAGGCCGGGCACGGGCAGGACAACTGGGGCGTGGCGATCTCGGCCAGCTTCAACCGGTTCGAGGCCGAGGTCGAAACCGAGGTGCTGAACACCGATATCCGCCTGGGCGAGGTGCGCCAGATCCCCGGCGACCTGCGGCGGATGAATGGCACCGTCTATCTGCCGGGCCGGGGCGATATCTGCGGCGATGTGGACTGCGGCACCAATACCCGCGGCCGCGACACCGAAATCAGTTCCGAGGTCGAGGTCACATCCGCCCTGACCGTGCTGAGCATCGGCGACAAGCTGGGCGCCGAGCCCAGCTCCGGGCAGGTGATGGGCGCCGTGGCCGACCAGATGGTCGCCGCCGGCGAGGCCACCGAAGGCACGCCCGATGCCCCCGACGAGGAAGGCACGGATACCGATGCCGACAAGCAGGAAGACGACGAGAAGAAAGACCCCGAAGACCCTGGCGGCTTCCGTGGCCTGACCATCGCCGTGGCGCCGAGCGAATTGATCGTGCGGTCACGCGCCCGCGTCATCGACAGCTACATCCACGCCGACCGCGACCCCGATCCGGGCTATATGCTGATGCGGCGTACCCTGGGCATGGATGGCGAGCTGGAGGAAGACACCAGCCGCGCCGGCGTGATCTCGGTCACCTCCTCGGCGATCACCCGCTCCACGGTTGAGGCGCGCTCGGGCTTCATCGGTCTGTCCTATGCGCTCTCGCGCACCCATTCGGACGTGGAGATCGCGCGCAGCCTGCTGCTGGCCGATGGCAACGGCGAAATCACCGTGCGCTCCACCGCGCGCGAATTCCAGGACGTGGCGGCCCGGGTCGGCGACCGTTCGCGCTACAAGATCGCGGGCGTGCTGTCGCTGCGCGAGTTGTCGAACCGCATCAACATCGACGAGAACACCTCGTTGTCCGAGCACCGCGACGGGAAATTCGGCCTGTTCGGCGGCAAGGCCACACGGGTCGAGGCGGTCACCGAACATGATGTGGTGTTGACGGCCATTGCCTCGGACAGCAGCGAATTGATCATCGCCGGGGCGGCGGTGATCTCGCTCGCCGATGCGGAAACCGAAATCCTGGTCGGCAACCTGCTGCGCGCCGGGCGCGGCGATGTAACGGTCAGCGCGACCTCGGATTTCACACGCTACGAATCGACCGTGGCCGTGGTAACCGGCGAATTCAGCCCCGATGGCGTGAAGAAGGACGCCGACGAGGACACCACCGGCGGCACCACCAACAACCCCGATGCCAACCCGGCCGAAAACGGTGGAACCGGCGTGCAGGCCGCCAATATCGCGGAAGGCGAGGACACCGGCACCGACAGCAACGCAATGCGCGACGGGATGGCGGCGCTTGCGATGAACGTGCAGGACCGTTCGGGGGATGACGAGGCGGTGGACCCGAAGGATCCACCCAAGGCGGAAGGTGAAGGCGAGGGCGAAGGCGACGAAAACGACGGAAACGAGGACGACGAGAGCAAACCCGGCAGCTTCGTCATTGCCCTCAATCTGGAGCGCCATGACAGTCTGGTGAACATCCGTCTGGGCACGCTTGAAGACACCACCGAACCCGGCGCCGACCCCCGGACCTATGGCCGCGCCGATCTCAGCGCGCTGGGCGATGTGACGGTCACCGCGCGCACCACGCTGGGGCAGTTCCGCAAGATCACCGCCAGCCGCGCAGGCAGCGTCGAGGATACCTCGATCGGCTTCATTGCCACCGGATCGATCGGCCTGCACAACATCGAAACCCGCGCCACAAGGGCGCGCAGCACCCTCAACTGGGCGGTGGGCGGCGGCTACACGCTGTCGGCGGAAACCGCGCTGCCGTCCGCGGATGTGGATGCGCTGAGCACCAAGCTGGGCAACACCGCGGGCAGCGTGAAAGCCGACGCCAAGGTCGGCGAGTTGCTGCAATCGGACCTCTTGCCCGATGCGGTGGTGGAGCTGGACCGGGGCGGCTGGCATGTGCTCAACCGCACCGACGGGAGCGCCGAAAAGGTCTCATTCGTCTTCGACGTGGGCGTGCATGACTTCCGCGTGCGCACCATCGCCGAAATCCTGTCCGACACCTTGCTGCCCAATCAGGCCAAGCTGACGGTTTCGGCGCGCACCCATGGCGGGATCATCGCCATGCGCGACATCGCCCGCCCAGATGCGCGCGATACCGATGATGATGATGACGAAGGGTATCAGGGGTTCGAGCCGCCGCCGGACCCCTCGGGCGATCAGGTGCCAAAGCGCGGGATCGGCGGGGCGCTGCAATACCTCGGCATCCGGCCCACGACCCTGGCCACCATCGCCGCCCCGCCCGAAGGCTGGGAGGGCGAGATCGTCGGCGACATCACCGTGCGCGCCGAAAACGATATCGTCGGCGTGGCGGGGGCCAAGTCGTTTGGCAATGCGGATGTCTTTGCGTTCAACGCGGGCGTGGGGATCGTCAACTACCGGGGCCGCGCCGATGCGCTGATCCATGCGCGCCGCGTCGCCGGGGGCTCCTGGTATGAGGATGGCGGTATCGACGAGCCGGACCCCGAGTCCTCGAGGCCCGACCTGACCATCACCGCGCTGGACCGCGCGCGGCTTTACGCCGGTGGCATGGCCGGGTCCGAAGGCGGCAAGGCCTCGATCGGGCTGGGCGCGGGGCTGATCTTTGCCGACCGCGACGCGCTGGCGGGGATCGTGCGCGGACGGCGCGACGTGATTATCACCGGCAACAGCAACATCGACTGGCAGGGCCATGTCCCGCTGGTGCTGGGCGATGTCGAGATCAGCGCCAAGAGCGAAGGGTGGTCGGCGGCGGCGGCTTCGGCGGGCGCGGCGGGCAAGTCGCCGGGATCGAAACGCTCCGACGAGACCGAGGACCAGACCGACGAAACCCCGGGCGAGGGCGAGGCCGAGGCGGAGGAGGGCGCCACCAACCTGTCCGATGCCGTATCCAACCAGTTGCTGGCGGCGCGGCGCGAGGAATTCGCCGAGGAACTGGGCAACCAGAGCGTCCCCGAGGATACGCCAAACGCCCCCGAAGGCGAGGACGGCGGCGGCGGCGAGGAAGATGCTGAGGAAGACGACGAAAAGCAGGAAGAGCCTGAATTCGGCCTGGGGCTGGCGGCCGATTTCGCCGGGGTCTTCGGGCGCAACCGGGCCTCGGCCATCCTGGCGGTGGGCCATACGCTCAAGGCCGACAGCATCGAGGTCACGGCGGAAAACACCGCCGACACCTATGCGGCCAGCGGCGCCAGCGTCTCCAGCGGCGGGGCCGTCGGGATTGCCGGGTCGGCCTCGATCACCGGGGTGCGGGTCAATGTGCTGGCGCAGAACCGCGGCGGCTGGCGCGAGGTCGGCGG
>SKMI01000345.1 GCA_007121115.1 Paracoccaceae bacterium
ACGTCGATGACCGGGAAGAAGTTGGTGGCCCGCAGCGTGGCAATCTGGGTTTCCGGCTCCAGCAGGTAGTTGATCAGCGCCTTGGACGCCTCCATGTCCGGCGCGGTCACCGGCACGGCCACACCGGCCAGCACCGGCATGAAGCCGCGCCCGGCGGGACCTGCGGGGGCCGGGAAGGCGACGAAGTCATCCGGGCGTTCGTTGAAGGCATCGGCCAGCCGCGCGGTATGGTCGAACACAACCCAGGCATCGCCCGAGATCAGTTGCTCCTGCATGAAGCTGAAATTGGTCGAAGCCGGGTTGGTGTGCGACCACAGTTCCTGGAATGCC
Organism: Paracoccaceae bacterium; assembly: GCA_007121115.1. Taxonomy (GTDB): domain Bacteria; phylum Pseudomonadota; class Alphaproteobacteria; order Rhodobacterales; family Rhodobacteraceae; genus Rhabdonatronobacter. Next base: position 331 of record SKMI01000345.1, read on the forward strand.
TCCCATGCAGCTTCGGCTTCCTCGGACCGGAATTCGGTCACCATGGACCCGGTGTAGGACGGCAGCATGTAGCCCTGGAAGAAGCGGTGCTTCAGCCCCTCGGGTCCGGCGGGAAAGCCGAAACGCGGTTCGCCGCTGGCCTCGTGCATGTTGGCCGCCCATGCGATCAGATGGTCATAGCTCAGCGCCATCAGGTCGGCGCCCTCGGGCAGATACTCCAGCGCGTCGCGGTGCGCGGCCATGACATAGGTCGCCTGCATCCAGGGGATGTACTTCTGCTCGTCGGTTTCCAGCCGCCCCAGTTCCACGAAACCGGGTGCGACGGCGCTCACATCTACCGCCGAGAGGTCCGCCAAACCGTCCACCAGCGGGGTGAAATTGCCGTGCAGCGCGCCCAGCACGCCGATGCGGCCCGACCCCGCGGACAACTCGGCCTCAAGCCGTGTCTGCCACGGCCCTTCGTCCGAGGGCTCGAAGGCCACCGCCCCGTCAAAGCCCGCCAGCACCTGTTCGCGCATCGCCTGGGTTTCCTCGATCGGGCGCGCCTGGGTGGACCAGAACAGCGTTTCCGCGGCCAGAGATGTGCCGGTTAAAGCGCTTGCAGAGGCAAGCAGGGCAATCTTCAATCCGGATTTCGTCATATCTTCCTCCCGTGTTTTCGGTTCTGGGGGTTACGCCGCCGGCGCGGTCCCGTGCGATTGCCGCAACACCAGTTGCGGTTTCAGAAGCCGCGTTTCATGCGGCGCATCGGGCGCGGCAATCCGCGCCAGAAGCATTTCGGCCAGCGCCGTGGCGCTGGCCGCGATGGATGCATCGAAGGTGGTCAGCCCCGGCGTGACCCGCGCCGCCGAGGGGATGTTGTCATAGCCGATCACCGACAGATCACCCGGCACGTCCAGCCCCCGTGCCTGCGCCGCGGCGATCAGGTCCAGCGCCAGTCCGTCGGCCACGGCCAGCACCGCCGTCGGCCGGTCGTCGCCGTCCAGCATGGCGGCGATGGCGCGGGCGCGCCCCTCGGCATCATAGCGCCCGCAGGAGACATGGCGCAGGCTCAGGCTCGGGTCGCCCTTGGCGTCAAAGGCACTGCGCAGCCCGGCCTCGCGCCTGTGGCGGAAGGTCAGCGGCTCGTCGATGCTTAGGATCCCGAACCGGCGGTGGCCCAGGCCGTGCAGCAGGTCAAAGGCCTCGGCAAAGGCGGTCTCGCCGTCAGTGTCCAGCCAACTGTAGGCTGCTCCCTCGGCGCCGGTCCGGCCATGGGCGACGAACGGTACCTTGCGGTCGCGCAGCAGATGCACCCGCGGATCGTCCACCTCGATTCGGCTGAGCACGATCCCGTCCACCCGCCCCGAGGTCACCAGGTTTTCCAGATGCCGCAGGTCCGACCCGTCGCGTGGCACCGCCGACAGCAGGAGTTCCACCCCCTTGGCGGCGAAGCCTTCGGTCAGGCCGCTGACGAATTCGCCCAGGAACGGGTCGGCCAGCCCGCGCCCGCCCATGGGCAACAGGAAGCCGACATAGCCCGACCGCCCCGAGGCCAGCGCCTGCGCGGCCCGGTTCGGCACATAGCCCAGTTCGCGCGCGGCTTCGGCCACACGCTCGCGCGTGGACTTGGCAATCGCCTCGTGCTGTGCCAGCGCGCGCGACACGGTCGCGGGCGACAGGCCCAGGTGCCGGGCCAGATCGGACAGCGAGTTCGCTTTGGGCATTGTTTCCTCCGAGAGCTTTTCTTAAAGCGCTTTAGATTACCATGCAAGCGCTTTAATATGTGGAGAATTTGCTACGTTGCAGCATCCTGGCGGATCGCAACTTGCCGGGTCAGCGGCGGGTGCGCGGCATTTCGCGCTTGATGCGCCCCCTGACCGCTCCAAATTCCGGACATGTTCATCCTCAGCCCCGACACCGTGGCCAATCGCACCGCGCTGCGCATCAACTGGGTGCCGCGCCGGTTTCTGGGGCGCACGGCGGTCTGGCCGCGTGGGGGCGGGTTCCGGCTCTGGGCGCGGCTGATCTTCGAGATGGAGTTCCTGCGCTACCTCATCGCGCTGTCGCCGTTTGTCATCGCCATGCTGATCTGGCGCGACTATGCGCTGGCCATCGCGCAGGCGCCGATCCCCATGCTGATCCTGATCTTTCTGGTCGAGGCGCGGCTTCTGCGCGCCAGTCCCGCGCGGCGGGCGACGCTGGTGAGCGAGGACATGGCCGACCGGGGGCTCGACCTGCTGCGCACGCGGGCGCGCAGGATCCTGACGCGGATCGCCGCCGGGCGGGAGTTGCAGTCCGGGCGGCTGCATCTGGTGATCGAGCAGTCGGACCTGCTGCGCGTGCCGGTGCTGACACTGGTGTCGGTGCAGTCCGACGACGGCCCGGAGCTGTTGGCGCTGGATGCGGATGAGCGTGTCATGATCGCCGAGACGCTGTTCGAAGCACCGCTGACCGAGCGGGCGTTGCAGCGGATCGGGCTGAAGCGCAAGATCGAGGTGCATGACCTGACCTTCGAGCCGGCGCAGACCTCGGGCCATGCGCGGCTGGCTGCGATGATGGTGGCGAAGGCCCGGGCGGGGTGAGGTTTCGGCGCCGGGGTGCGTCTGGCTGACGTTGGAAGCGCCCCCTCGGCGTGCCGCCCGCCCGCCCTCCCCGGTACGCCTCGTGGGCGCTGCCCGGCGCAAGCGCCGGGCGGTGCTTATCCCCGCGTCAGTGCGCCATGGACAGGGCGCGACCGAAGGGCGGCGGGGGCGGGTCGGCTTGCGGGGCGGCCCAGATGACCGGAAAGCGCGGGGGCGGAGCCTGGCCCGTGGGGCCGTCCATGTCCGACAGGATCACCAGCGCGGAGGCGTCGAGCGCCATTGCGCGCGCGAGCACCGGGGCGAAATCGGTGCCGCCGCCGCGCGGCAGGTCGAGCGCCCGCAAATCGGTTTCGGCGCGCGCGGGGTCCAGCGGGCGGTCGATGCGCAGGGCTTCGTCGAAGACCAGAAGATGCAGCGCGCCCTGCACGCGGCGGGCGATGCCCGTCACCTCGGCCGTCAGCAGCGCCAGCGTGTCATCGGGGACCGAGCCCGAGGCATCGAGCGCCAGCACCAGCCGGGGCTGCGCGGTGCCGCGTTGCAGGCGGGGTTGCCACGGGGGCAGGGAGGCGCCGGTCTGGAGCGCGTGGCCCGCCCCGGCCAGCCAGCCGCGCGCCGGGC
>SKMI01000214.1 GCA_007121115.1 Paracoccaceae bacterium
ACCACGCCGACGATGTTCTTGCCGATGTCATGCACATCGCCCTTCACCGTGGCCATCAGCACCTTGCCCGCCGATTGCCGCCCCGTGCCGCCCGCCGCCTTCTTCTCGGCCTCCATCCAGGGCAGCAGCACGGCCACGGCCTGCTTCATGACGCGGGCTGACTTGACCACCTGCGGCAGGAACATCTTGCCCGCGCCGAACAGGTCACCGACCACGTTCATCCCCGCCATCAGCGGCCCTTCGATCACATCGAGCGGGCGGTCGGCCTGAAGGCGCGCTTCCTCGGTGTCCGCCTCCACGAACTCGGTGATCCCGTTGACCAGCGCATGTTCCAGCCGCTTTTCCACCGACCAGTCGCGCCAGGCCAGATCGCGGACCTTCTCCTCGCGCGCGCCGCCCTTGAAGCGTTCGGCGATGGCCAGCAGTCGCTCGGTCCCGTCTGAGCGGCGGTTGAGGACCACATCCTCGCAGGCTTCGCGCAACTCCGGGTCGATCTGGTCATAGACCGCAAGCTGGCCCGCGTTGACGATCCCCATGTCCATGCCGGCCTTGATGGCGTGATACAGGAACACCGCGTGCATCGCCTCGCGCACGGGTTCATTGCCGCGAAAGCTGAACGACAGGTTCGACACCCCGCCCGACACGTGCGCATGGGGCAGGTTTTCGCGGATCCAGCGCGTGGCCTCGATGAAATCGACGCCGTAGTTGTCATGCTCCTCGATGCCCGTGGCCACGGCAAAGATGTTGGGGTCGAAGATGATATCCTCGGGCGGGAAGCCGACCTCATCGACCAGGATACGATAAGCGCGCGCGCAGATTTCGGTCTTGCGGTCTACCGTGTCGGCCTGGCCCTGCTCGTCGAACGCCATGACCACCACCGCCGCGCCATAGGCCAGGCACAGCCCGGCGTGGCGGCGAAACTCTTCTTCGCCCTCCTTCAGGCTGATGGAATTGACCACCGACTTACCCTGCACGCATTGCAGCCCGGCCTCGATCACCTCCCATTTGGAGCTGTCGATCATGATCGGCACGCGGGCGATGTCCGGCTCGGCCGCCAGCAGGTTCAGGAACTCGACCATGACGGCGCGCGAGTCGATCAGCCCCTCGTCCATGTTCACGTCGATGATCTGGGCGCCGTTTTCGACCTGATCCCGCGCCACCTCCAGCGCCGCCGCGTAGTCGCGGTTGACGATCAGCTTGCGGAACCGGGCCGAGCCGGTGACATTGGTCCGCTCGCCCACGTTGACGAAGGGAATGTCCGGGGTCAGGACAAAGGGCTCCAGCCCCGAAAGGCGCAGATAGCGGCTCATGCGGGCACCCTCGGTGCGTGCGCGGCCACGGCATCGGCGATGGCGGCGATATGCTCCGGCGTGGTGCCGCAGCAGCCGCCGACCACGTTCACCAGCCCGTCACGGGCGAAGCCTTCGACCTGCGCCGCCGTCTGTTCCGGCGTCTCGTCGTATTCCCCGAACGCGTTGGGCAGGCCCGCGTTCGGATAGGCGCAGGTCAGCACCGGCGCCACCCCCGCCAGTTCCGCCAGATGCGGGCGCATCGCCTCGGCCCCCAGCGCGCAGTTCAGCCCCACGGTAAAGGGGCGCGCATGAGCCACGGAATGCCAGAACGCCGTCGGCGTCTGCCCCGACAGCGTCCGCCCCGAGGCATCGGTGATGGTCCCCGAGATCATCAGCGGCAACCGCGCCCCGTGTTCGGCGAACGCCTCGAACGCCGCGAATACGGCGGCCTTGGCGTTCAGCGTATCGAAGATCGTCTCGATCAGGATCAGATCGGCGCCCCCCCGGATCAGCGCCCGGATCTGCTGGCCGTAAGCCACGCGCAGATCGTCGAAGCTGACCGCGCGATAGCCCGGGTCGTTCACGTCCGGGCTGATCGAGGCGGTCCGGTTCGTCGGCCCCACGGCACCCGCCACGAACCGCCGCCGCCCGTCCGCGGCCTGCGCCCGCTCCGCCGCCGCCCGCGCCACGCGCACCGCCGCCAAGTTCAGGTCATCGACCGCGCCCGCCATGCCGTAATCGGCCTGCGCGATGGTGGTGGATGAAAACGTGTTGGTCTCCAGAATATCCGCCCCCGCCATGGCAAAGGCATAATGAATATCCTCGATCGCCTGCGGCTGGGTCAGGGACAAAAGGTCGTTGTTGCCCTGCTGCGGCGCGTCGGAATGGTGGCGGCACCCGCAGCCACCGGCAAAATCCGCCTCCCCCAGACCCAGCGCCTGGATCATCGTGCCCATGGCGCCATCGAGGACCAGGACTCGCTCACGCGCCAGCGCGTGCAGGTCGGACATCACGGGGGCATCGGGCAGGCGCAGGCTGTGCATCGGGGTCCTCCGGGTTGACGCGCGAGTCCTAGAGGACCCTCAATCCGCAGAAAACCTCATAATCATCAACACAAACATGAGCAGCATTCATGTCCATCCAGCGAAGCACACCCTGCCCCTTCATCTTGCCAGTAAATACCCAATTCCCACGCCCACCAACCTGCGTGCAGCCCGAGGGGTCACCCCCGCCCGTGCGGCGCGTCGAAATCCAGCACCGGGCCGATGGGGATGATCCGGTGCGGATTGATGGTGTCGTGGCTGTAGTGGTAGTGACGAATGATGTGGTCCATGTGCACCGTCCCCGCCACGCCGGGCCATTGATACAGCTCGCGGGTGTAGCCCCAGAGGTTCGGGTAATCCACCAGCCGCCGCCGATTGCATTTGAAGTGCCCGTGATAGACCGCATCGAACCGCAGGAGCGTGGGCAGCAGGCGCCAGTCGGCCTCGGTCACCCGGTCACCCGCCAGATAGCGATTGTCTGCAAGATGCGCCTCCAGCCAGTCCAGCGTGTCGAACAGTTCCGACACCGCGCTGTCATAGGCCTCCTGCGTGGTGGCGAACCCGGACTTGTAGACGCCGTTGTTGAGCGTGTTGTAGATCCGGTCGTTGATCGGTTCGATCGTTTCGCGCAGGTCCTCGGGCCAGTAGTCGTCGGTGTTTCCGGTGATCCCGTCGAAGGCACTGTTGAACATGCGGATGATCTCGGCGCTTTCATTCGAAACGATGGTTTCGCGCTCCTTGTCCCACAGCACCGGCACCGTCACCCGCCCCGAGGTATCGGGCCGCGCGCGCAGGTAGATGTTGCGCAGGAAGGGCTCGTCGAAGAGCGTATCGCCGGTGGCGCCGTCGAAATCGGTGCGGAATTCCCAGCCATCGTCCAGCATGTCCGGATGGACGGCCGAGACGCTGATGTGATCCTCCAGCCCCTTCAACCCGCGAAAGATCAGCGTCCGGTGCGCCCAGGGGCAAGCATATGAGACGTAGAGGTGATAGCGCCCGCTCTCGGCCTTGAACCCGCCTTCGCCCGAGGGCCCCGCGCTTCCATCCGCCGTGACCCAGTTGCGGAACTTCGACGTATCGCGCTGGAACGCGCCGCCGGTGGACTTGGTGTCATACCAGTCCGTCTTCCATTCGCCGTTCACAAGCTTGCCCATGATATTCTCCTATGCTGA
>SKMI01000231.1 GCA_007121115.1 Paracoccaceae bacterium
ATCAGACCCATGGCCACACCGGCCACCGGGGCTTTGAGCGGCACGCCCGCGTCCATCATCGCCAGCGACCCGCCACAGACCGTGGCCATGGACGACGACCCGTTCGATTCGGTGATCTCGGACACCACGCGGATGGTGTAAGGGAAGTCAGTGGCTACCGGCAGCACCGCCTGCAGCGCGCGCCAGGCCAGTTTCCCGTGCCCGATCTCGCGCCGTCCCGGAGGGCCGAAGCGCCCCACCTCGCCCACCGAATAGGGGGGGAAGTTGTAGTGCAGCAGGAAGTTGGCCTTCCAGGTGCCGGTGAGCGCGTCCATGAACTGCTCGTCATCGCCGGTCCCCAGCGTGGCGACGCAGAGCGACTGCGTCTCGCCACGGGTGAACAGCGCCGAGCCATGGGTGCGCGGCAGCACGCCGGTTTCGGGCACGATGGGCCGGATCGTGGTGTGGTCCCGCCCGTCGATGCGGGGCGCGCCGTTGATGATGTCGCCGCGCAGGATCGCCGATTCGAGCTTCTTGAACGCGGAACCGAGGTTTTCGTCGGCCAGTTGCTCTTCGGTGAGCGAGGCGCGCACGGCCTCGCGCGCCGCGGCGATGGCGTTGGTGCGTTCCTGCTTGTCGCGGATCGCGAAGGCGGCGCGCATCGGCGCCTCGCCTGCGGCTTTCACGGCGTCATAGAGCGCCGAGTAATCCGCGGGCGTGAAGTCGAAGGGTTCCTTCGCCGCGTCCTCGGCCAGCGAAATGATCAGGTCGATCACCGGCTGATAGCTTTCATGGGCGAATTTCACCGCGCCCAGCATCTCGGCCTCGGACAGCTCATAGGCTTCGGATTCGACCATCATCACCGCATCGCGGGTCCCGGCGACGACCAGATCCAGCCGCTGCTCGCCATTCTCGCGCAGTTTGTGCATGTCCTCGCAGTCGGGGTTCAACTGGTATTCGCCGTCCGCATAGCCCACGCGCGCCGCCGCGATCGGCCCCATGAAGGGCACGCCGGAAATGGTCAGCGCCGCCGAGGCCGCGATCATGGCGACCATGTCGGGCTCGTTGACCAGATCGTGGGACAGCACGGTGCAGATGACCAGCACCTCATGCTTGAAGCCGTCGACGAACAGGGGCCGGATCGGCCGGTCGATCAGGCGCGAGGTGAGCGTTTCCTTCTCGGACGGCCTTGCCTCGCGCTTGAAGAAGCCGCCGGGCACCTTGCCCGCGGCGTAATAGCGTTCCTGATAATGGACCGTAAGCGGAAAGAAGTCCTGCCCAGGTTTCGCCTGCTTGGCGAAGGTCACGTTGGCCATGACCGATGTATCGCCCAGCGTGGCGATGACCGAGCCGTCGGCCTGACGGGCAACACGCCCGGTTTCCAGTGTGAGCGTTTCCTGGCCCCACTGGATCGATTTCTTGGTGATGTTGAACATTCAGCGTATCCTCTGGGGAGCACTCCCGGCCCCTGCCGGGTCTCCCGTGTCAGTGGCGGCCCCATTGCCGCCGACCCCTATCCTGATGCATCACGCCGGGGTCAGAGCGTCACGTCGCAGATGCGCGGCGCATACAGGAAAATTGCCGCCATGGGAAGGGGCGCGGCGCGGGGGCTTGACGGCGGGGATAAGGGGCAGCGGCGGATCAGCGCGGCGCCGGGGTCTGCTGCAAAAGCGGCATCAGATCGGCCATGTCCGGTCCGTGCCCGCGCCCGGTCAGCGCCTTGCGCAGCGGCATGAACAGCGCCTTGCCCTTGCGCCCGGTGGCGGCCTTGACCGCGCCGGTCCAGTCTCTCCATGTCTCCGGCCCCCAAGGGCGGGGCGGCAGCATCGTCAGCGCCTTAGCCACGAACTCGGCATCCTCGGGCGCAATCTCCGGCGCGGCGCCATCGCGGCAGAGCGCCCACCAGTCGCCCAGATCGTCCAGCCGGTCGACATTCTCGCGCATCACCTCCCAGAAGCGCGGCGCGATCTCCTGCGGCACGCCCAGCGCGGCGATCCGGTCGGCCACGGCCGCGAACGGCAGGCGCTGGATGTGCTGGCGCGTCAGCGGCCAGAGGTCGGCGGTGTCGAACTTGGTCGGCGCGGCGCCGAACTGCGCCAGATCGAAGCCGTCGGCGATCTCGTCCAGGCTTTCGGCCAGCACCACCGGCTGGCTGGAGCCCAGCCTCGCCATCAGCGACAGCAGCGCCATCCGCTCCACCCCCTGCGCGCGCAGATCGCGCAGGCTGAGCGTGCCGAGGCGCTTGGACAGCGCCTCGCCCTGCGGGCCGGTCAGCAGGCTGTGATGGGCGAAGGCGGGCGGCGTGCCGCCCATGGCGGCGATGATCTGCACTTGCGTCGCGGTGTTGGTCACATGGTCCGCGCCGCGCACCACATGGGTGATCCCCATGTCCATGTCATCGACGGAGCTGGCGAAGGTATAGAGCACCTGCCCGTCGGCGCGGATCAGCACCGGGTCCGAGACCGAGGCCGCATCGATCGACAGATCGCCAAGGATGCCATCCGCCCATTCGATCCGCTCATGATCCAACCGGAAGCGCCAGTAGCCCGCGCGCCCGTCGGCCCGCAGCTTTTCGCGCGCGGCATCGTCCAGCGCCATGGCCGCGCGGTCATAGACCGGCGGGCGGCCCATGTTGAGCTGCTTTCGCCGCTTCAGCTCCAGTTCGGACGGGGTCTCGAAGCATTCGTAGAACCGCCCCGCGGCGCGCAGCGCCTCGGCCTGTTCGGCGTAGCGCTCCAGCCGCTCGGACTGCCGCTCCACCCGGTCCCAGTGCAGGCCCAGCCAGTCCAGATCGGCCTTTATCCCGTCCACATACTCGGGTTTCGACCGCTCGCCGTCGGTGTCATCAAGCCGCAGGATGAACTGCCCGCCTGCCTTGCGCGCGATCAGGTAGTTGAAGAGCGCCGTGCGCAGGTTGCCGATATGCAGGTAGCCAGTGGGCGAGGGGGCGAAACGGGTGACGGTCATGGGAAGGGGTCTCCTGTTGCGCTCCCTCTTTCACAGCGGCCCGGTTTTGTCCATATCGGCGGCAGGCAGGGCGCGGGACCGACCAGAGGGGGCGACATGGCACGGAAATGGGCTGGGCGGCACGCGCCGTCGCTCGAGGAGTTCGAGACGCTGGCCGAGGCCGCCATCGCCGCGCTGCCGCCGGAATTCGCGGATCACGCGCGGTCGGTCGCGCTGCAGATCGTCGACTTCCCCCCCGATGACATTCTGGCCGAGATGGAGATGGACGATCCCTTCGAGTTGACCGGTCTCTACAGCGGGGTGCCGCTGACCGAAAAGTCGCTCTTCGATCAGCCGATGGAGCCCGACACGATCTGGCTGTTCCGCCGCCCGATCCTGGACGAATGGATCGCGCGGGGTGACGTGAGCCTGGGTGAGTTGATCACCCATGTCTATGTCCACGAACTGGCGCATCATCTGGGCTGGTCCGACGCCGATATCGCCGTGGTCGACCGCTGGTGGGAGTGAGCGCGCGCCGCGCCGCCCGGGCGGGGGCGCCCACCCACCCGCCCCG
>SKMI01000232.1 GCA_007121115.1 Paracoccaceae bacterium
CGCATCCACGCAGCCGATGAGGCCAGCGCGCAGGCGGCCGCAGCGGCGCTGCGCGCGGCCTGCCGGGTGGGCGAGGCCGGGGCGTCGGAGCCGTTGGTCCGGGAGCGCGTGGCATGAGGTCCCGCGCCTTCCTGATCGTGCTTGACTCCGTGGGCTGCGGCGGCGCGCCGGATGCCGCCGATTTCGGGGACGAAGGCGCGAATACGGTGGGGCATATCGCGGTTGAATGCGCTAGAGGCCGGGCCGAGGAGGGGCGCAGCGGTCCGCTGCACCTGCCCACGCTGGACGCGCTGGGGCTTGGGCGGGCGGTCGAACTGGCCTCGGGGCTGCGCGCGCCGGGGTTGGGGGCGGAACCACGCGGGCTCTGGGGGGCAGCGACCGAAGTGTCGAAGGGCAAGGACACGCCCTCGGGGCATTGGGAGCTGGCGGGGGTGCCGGTGCCCTGGGACTGGCACTACTTCGCGCGCACGGTGCCCGCCTTTGCGCCCGAACTGGAGCGTCGGGTCTGCGAACTGGCCGGGACCGAGGGCATTCTGGGCAACTGCCACGCGGCGGGCATTCCCATCATGCACGATCTGGGCGCCGAGCATCTGCGCAGCGGTTGGCCGATCTGCTACACTTCAGCCGACAGCGTGTTCCAGATAGCCGCGCATGAAGAGGCGTTCGGGCTGGACCGGCTCTATCGCCTTTGCGCCGATCTGGCGCCGCTGCTGCATTACATGCGCGTGGGGCGGGTGATTGCGCGGCCCTTTGTCGGCTCCGAGGCCGAGGGCTTCGCCCGCACCGGCAACCGGCGCGACTATGCCGTGGCGCCCCCGGCGCCGACGCTCTGCGACTGGGTACAGCAGGCGGGGCAAAAGGTGCATGCGGTGGGCAAGATCGGCGATATCTTCTCGGGCCGGGGGATCAATCATGTGCACAAGGGGTCGAACGATATGTCACTTCTGGAACATATGGAGAAGCTGGCAGCCCGTTCCGAGCCCGGCTCCTTGACGTTTTGCAACCTTGTGGAGTTCGACAGCCACTTTGGCCACACCCGCGATGTTTCGGGCTACGCCCGCGCGCTCGAGCGGTTCGACCACTGGCTGGCAGGGTTCCTCGATCGCCTTGGCTCTGGCGACCTGGCCATCATCACCGCTGATCACGGCAACGACCCCACGGCCCCCGGCACCGATCACACCCGCGAGCGCGTGCCGGTGCTGGTCCACGGGGCGGGGGCGGGTGAGATCGGACATTGCGCCATGGCGGATGTGGCGGCGTCGGTCGCGGCGCATCTGGGCGTGCCCGCGCAGGGGCCGGGGCGGAGTTTTCTGCCATGACCGCGCCCGAGGACTTCCGCGCCCTGCCCAAGGTCGAGCTGCACCTGCACCTCGAAGGCGCCGCCCCGCCGGCCTTCATCCGGGGCCTTGCGGCAGAAAAATCCGTGGACCTGTCGCGCATCTTCGATGTCCGGGGTGGCTATGCCTTCCGCGATTTCAAGCACTTCCTGCAGGTCTACGAAGCCGCCTGCACGGTCCTCCAGACCCCCGAGGATTTCCGCCGCCTGACCCGCGCGGTGCTGGAGCAATCCGCCGAGCAGGGCGTGATCCATACCGAAGCCTTCCTGTCGCCGGATTTCTGCGGCGGCGGCGATCTGGCAGCCTGGCGCGAGTATCTGGCCGCGATCACCGAAGCCGCTGCGGACGCCCGGAAAACCAACGGCATCACCATGCGCGCCATCGTCACCTGCATTCGCCATTTCGGCCCCGAAAAGGCCCGCGCCACCGCGCACTGCGCGGCCGAGACGGCGGGCGATTTCATCACCGGTTTCGGCATCGCCGGGGACGAAGGCGCGGGCGCGCCGCGCGATTTCGCCTGGGCCTTCGATTGCGCGCGCGAGGCGGGGCTGGGCCTGACCGCGCATGCGGGCGAATGGGGCGGGCCGGAGTCGGTCCGCGCGGCGCTGGACGATCTGCGCGTGACCCGCATCGGCCACGGGGTCCGCGCCATCGAGGACCGGAACCTGGTGGAGCGTCTGGCCGAAAGCGGCACGGTGCTGGAGGTCTGCCCCGGCTCCAACCTTGCGCTGGGGCTCTATGCGGACTGGGCGGCGCATCCGGTGGCGAAGCTGCGCGCGGCGGGGGTGAAGGTGACGCTGTCCACCGATGACCCGCCGTTCTTTCACACCACGCTGAGCGGGGAATACGCGGCCCTTGCCCGCGCCCACGGCTGGGAAGAGGCCGACTTCCGCGCCCTGAATCGCACCGCCGCCGAGGCCGCTTTCGCCGATGCGGCCACCCGCGCCGATATCCTGACCCGACTGGAGCCTGCCATATGAGCGAACAGTTGAGCGAACACCTGACCGTCGTCACCCACCCGCTGGTCCAGCACAAGCTGACCATCATGCGCGACAAGGACACCTCGACCGCGTCCTTTCGCCAGCTTCTGCGCGAGATCAGCCAGCTCCTTGCCTATGAGGTCACGCGCGAGATGGCGATGACGACCAAGCGAATCGAAACGCCGTTGTGCGAAATGGACGCGCCCGCGCTGGCGGGGCGCAAGCTGGCGCTGGTGTCGATCCTGCGCGCGGGCAACGGGCTTCTGGACGGGATACTGGAGCTGATCCCTTCGGCCCGTGTCGGCTTCGTGGGGCTTTACCGGGACGAGGAGACGCTGCAGCCGGTGCAATATTACTGCAAGCTGCCGCAGGATCTGGGCGACCGGCTGGTGATCGCCGTGGACCCGATGCTGGCCACGGGCAATTCCTCGGCCGCGGCCGTGGACCTGTTGAAGGCCGCGGGCGCGCGCAACATCCGCTTCCTGTGCCTGCTGGCCGCGCCCGAGGGCGTGGCGCGCATGAAGGAAGCGCATCCGGACGTGCCCATCGTGACCGCCGCGCTGGATGAGCGGCTGAACGAGAAAGGGTATATCGTGCCGGGCCTCGGCGATGCCGGGGACCGGATGTTCGGCACCCGCTGATCAAAAGGGTTTACGCAGGCGATCAGGTGTTCCATCCTGCCAAGGCATTGATCTTGGGGGATACGATGTCTGCACGATTCCTGATCGGTGGCCTGGCCGCCGCGCTGCTGCTGTGGCCTGCCGAACCTGTCCATGCCCAGAACAGCGGCCTCAGCCCGGCCGAGACGCCGCCCGCGTCGTTCCAGGGCAGCCGCTTCGTCGACAGCCGCGGCTGCGTGTTCCAGCGCTCGACCTTTGGCGGGCAGGTCAATTGGGTGCCGCTCTTCGGCCCGGATGCCAAGCCGGTCTGCGATGGCGGCGCAGCGGCCACATCACCGCCGCCCGCACCGCGTGAGGTCGCGGCGCCGACGCCGCCTGCGCCCGAGCCCGACCCGGCGCCCGTGGTCACCGCGTCCCCCGAGCCTGCGCCGGAACCCGAGGCGCCGATCGTGGCCGAAACCCCCAGTCCCGAAGCACCCGCCGAACCGCAGGCCGTGGTCATGCCGCAGCCCGAAGCCCCCGCCACCACTGCGCCCGCTCCCCGGCGCACCGCCGC
>SKMI01000094.1 GCA_007121115.1 Paracoccaceae bacterium
CGGGCCGGTGCGCCGCGCGCAGGTGACGGCCCATGCCACCCGCCCCGGCCCGCGCGGTGCGGCGCTGCCGGTGCTGGAATGGCGCGATGCGGCGGGCGCCACGGGGTGGCTGCGAATGGGCGAGCATCAGCCGCGCGCGCGCTACCCGGTCGGAAGCTGGAGCGTCGAACTGGCCCGCGACCCAGCGACAGGCCGCGACTGGTGGCTGGCGGATTTCTGAGTGCTTTGCCTTTGGGGCGGTCCGGCGCTAGGGTCCGCCACAACAGGCCAGCGACAGGACACTCTCATGCACGCTTTCGGACAAAGCCAGTCGGTCCGCCGGACCGAGGATACGCGCCTGCTGACCGGGCAGGGGCGGTTTCTGGACGATATCGCGCCTGCGGACGCGCTGCACGCGGTGTTCCTGCGCGCGCCGCTGGCGCATGGGCGCATCACGGCGCTGGACCTGTCGGCGGCGCAGGAGGCCCCCGGCGTGGTGGCGGTGCTGGACGCGGCGGCGCTGGACGCCGCTGGGGTGGGGGCGCGCATGGAGGCCAGCCTGCGCACGAACCGCGACGGCACCACCGCCGCCGACCCGGCTCGGCCCTTGCTGGCGCGCGACCGGGTGCGTTTTGTGGGCGAGCCGGTGGCGATGGTGGTGGCCGAAACGGCGGCGCAGGCGCGCGATGCGGCGGAACTGATCGAACTCGACCTCGACCCGCTGCCCGCGAAGCTGGACCTTGCCCCGGGCGGAGAGTGTATCCACGCGCAGGCACCCGCCAACATCGCCTATGACTGGGCGGTGGGGGATGAGGCGGCGGTCGAGGCCGCTTTCGCCCGCGCCGCGCATCGGGTGGCGATCACGGTGGAGCAGCCGCGCCTGCTGGCGTCATCGATGGAGCCGCGCGGCGCCTTCGCCGAATGGGACGGGCAGCGCCTGCACCTGTGTTTCAGCGGGCAGGGCGTGTGGACCATGAAGGCGCGGCTGGCGGCGATGCTGGGGCTGGACCCGGCGGATGTGCGCGTGACCATCCCCGATGTGGGCGGCGGCTTCGGGATGAAGGCGATGCCCTACCCCGAGTATTTCACCATCGCCCATGCCGCCCGCGCGCTGGGCCGACCCGTGCGCTGGCAGGCGGACCGGTCGGAGTCCGTGCTGAGTGACAACGGCGGCCGCGACCTGCGATCCGAGGCGGAACTGGCGCTGGACGCGACTGGCAGAATTCTGGCCTATCGCGTGGCGAACTGGTCGAATCTGGGCGCGTATAATTCGGAATTCGGACAGAACATGCAGTCGGGGCTGTTTTCCATGGTGGCCACCGGGGGCTATGACATTCCCGCGGCGCGGGTCCATGCGCGCGGGGTCTATACCAACACCACGCAGGTCGATGCCTATCGCGGCGCGGGCCGCCCCGAGGCGATCACCGTGCTGGAGCGGCTGATGGACAAGGCCGCGCGGGAGCTGGACCTGTGCCCCTTCGACCTGCGCGCGCGCAACTTCATCGCGCCGGGGCGGTTCCCCTATGACACGCTGGCGGGGGACAAGATTTCGGACGGGGACTTCGGGCGGGTGCTGGAGCGCGCGCGGGTTGAAGGCGATGTGGCGGGCTTCGCCACGCGGCGAGCCGATAGCGAAGCGCGCGGGATGCGGCGCGGGCTGGGGCTGTGCTTCTACATCGAGAGCATCCTGGGCAACCCGGCCGAAGGCGCGGCGGTGGCGTTCGAGGACGACGGCACGGTGACGCTTTACGTCGGCACGCAGTCGAACGGGCAGGGGCATGAAACGGTCTTCGCGCAGTTCCTGGCCGACCGCACCGGCGTGCCGATGGAGGCGATCCGCGTGGTGCAGGGCGATACCGACCGGATCGCGCAGGGCGGCGGCACCGGGGGGTCACGCTCCATGACGGTGCAGACCAATGCGACGCTGGCGATGGTGGGCGGCATGACCGAGGCATTCGCGGCGTTCCTGGAACCGGACCTGGGGCCGGAGGTGGTTTTCGACGATGGCGCCTTTCGCGCGCCGGGGTCGAACCGCACGCTGACTCTGCTGGAAGCGGCGGCGCTGGCCCGCGCGCAGGGGCGGACGGAGTTGCTGCGCCATGAGGGGAAGGCGGAACTTGCGGCACGCTCCTATCCCAACGGCGCGCATCTGGCCGAGGTCGAGATCGACCCGGAAACCGGCGCCCTGCATCTGGAGCGCTACACCGCGGTGGATGATTTCGGCAACCTGTTGCATCCGCTGCTGGTGGAGGGGCAGGTGCATGGCGGGGTCGCGCAGGGGATCGGCCAGGCGCTGTGCGAGCGGGTGGTCTTCGATGAAGACGGCCAGCCGCTGACGGGCAGCTTCATGGATTACGCCATGCCGCGCGCCTCCGATCTGCCCTTCATCCGGTTCAATTCCGAGCCGGTGCCGACCGGCACCAATCCCCTTGGCGTCAAGGGCTGTGGCGAGGCCGGGACCGTGGGCAGTATCGCCGCCGTGGTCAACGCGGTGCAGGACGCGCTGGGGGACGGCGCGGACGTGCAGATGCCGCTGACCCCGCAGCGCGTCTGGGAGCTGTGCGCGCAGAGCAGCTGAGGAGGCGGTGCGGGTCCGGCGCCGTGGTCGCGTTGTCGGTTTTGCGACAATCCCGGTGGGCGCGTTCAGGGGCGCCGTCCTTGAGCAGTGCGCAAACAGCAGGTTGCAGATCGAAACAGGCCCGCCGTTGGGCGGGCCTGTCCGGGCTGTGTCAGATTTCGGGCCTTTGGTCGCTCAGTCCTCCATCGCCTCCAGTTCGTCGATGAAGCGGCCGATCAGGCTCAGGCCCTTGTCCCAGAAGCGCGGGTCCGAGGCGTCGAGCCCGAATGGCGCCAGCAGGTCCATGTGGTGTTTCGACCCGCCCGCGCGGAGCATGTCGAAATACTTCTCCTCGAACCCCTCGGGCGCGTCCTCGTAGACCGCGTAGAGCGCGTTCACCAGCCCGTCGCCGAAGGCATAGGCGTAGACGTAGAAGGGCGAATGCACGAAATGCGGGACATAGGCCCAGAAGGTTTCATACCCGTCCATGAAGTTGAACACCGGGCCCAGGCTTTCGGCCTGCACGCTCATCCAGAGCGCGTTGATGTCATCTGGGGTCAGTTCCCCGCCGCGCCGGGCCGCGTGCAGCTTGCACTCGAAGTCGTAGAAGGCGATCTGCCGGACCACGGTGTTGATCATGTCCTCGACCTTGCCGGCCAGCAGGGTCTTGCGCTCGGTATCCGAGGCGGCATTCGCCAGCAGGCGGCGGAAGGTCAGCATCTCGCCGAAGACGCTGGCGGTTTCCGCGAGCGTCAGCGGCGTCGATGACAACAACTCCCCCTGATCGGCGGCCAGCCGCTGGTGCACGCCGTGACCCAACTCGTGCGCCAGCGTCATCACGTCGCGCGGTTTGCCGAGGTAATTCAACATGATGTAGGGGTGCACATCAGTCACGGTGGGGTGCGCGAAGGCGCCGGGTGCCTTGCCCGGTTTCACGCCCGCATCGATCCAGCCGCGGTCGAAGAAGGGTTCTGCCTGCGCCGCAAGCTCCGGCGAGAAGCCCGCGAAAGCGTCCATCACCGTGGCTCGCGCCTGATCCCAGTCGACGGTCTTTGGCGGCTCCACGGGCAGGGGCGCGTTGCGGTCCCAGATTTCCAGCTTTTCCAGCCCCATCCACTTGGCCTTGAGCGCGTAATAGCGGTGCGAGAGGTTGGGATAGGCGGCCACCACCGCGTCGCGCAGGGCTTGCACCACCTCGGGTTCCACATGGTTGGCCAGGTGCCGGGCGTGCTGGGACGAGGGCATCTTGCGCCAGCGGTCCTCGATCTCTTTCTCCTTTGCCAGCGTGTTGTGCACGCGGGCGAAGAGCCGCAGGTTGTCGTTGAACACGGTCGCCAGCGACCGGGCCGCGGCCTCGCGCCGGGGGCGGTCGGGGTCGGTGAGCAGGTTGAGGGTGGATTCGAGTGCCAGCTTTTCGCCGTCGACCTCGAATTCCATGCCCGAAAGCGTTTCGTCGAACAGCCGGTTCCAGGCGGCCGCGCCGACGGTGGACTGGTCGTGCAGGAATTTTTCCAGTTCGTCGGACAACTGGTGCGGGCGCATGGCGCGCATCCGGTCGAACACCGGCTTGTAGCGGGCCAGATCGGCATTGGCGGCGAAGAGCGCGTCGAGCGCGGCATCCTCGATCCGGTTCAGTTCCAGCGCGAAGAAGACCAGCGCGGTGGTGGCGTCGGTCACCCGGTCCTGCGCGTCGGACATGAACTTGGCGCGCGCCGGGTCGGTGGTGTTCTGGTAGTAGCGCAGGCCCGCATAGGACATTAGCCGCCCGGCCAGCATGTCGATGGCCTCGTACCTTTGCACGCAGTCGAGCATGGCACCCGCGTCGAGGCCGGCCAGCTTGCCTTCGTAATCGGCGGCGAAGGCGGCGCAGTCGGCCTTGAGCCGGTCGAAATCGCGCGCGACCTCGGGCGCATCGGGGGCGGTGTAGAGATCGCTCAGATCCCATTCCGGCAGGTCGCCGAAATCGGACCTGCCTTCGGCCTTGGTATCGAATACGGGTTGAAAGCTGTATCGTGGCATACGCACCTCTGTCCTGTTTGCCGCAGTCCTACGCGGGCGCGGCAGTGCAGGCAACCACTGAGACCGCCAGCGCCGGGCATGGCAAGCGGTGGGCGCCATGCGACAGGTGCATATTCCTCTGGCATTCGCCCCCTTGGCTGCGCAGTATGTGGGCAGCGGCGTGAGCGGGGCATTTCGGACCCGGACCGGGCATGGCGGTTTCCCGTTGCGCGCCCGAGCGTGGTCGCGGGATAACGGGGTGACAGGTATCGAGGTGTTGCAGACGTGACAGGGCAGGCGTTCTTCAACGAGATGTATGAGTCAGGCCGCGTGCGGGGGCCGTATCGGCAGCTTGAGGACTGGATGGGCGACATGCCCGCCGAATTGCGCAGCCTGAAACAGGCCGAGGCCGAGGAACTGTTCCGGCGCATCGGCATCACCTTCGCGGTCTACGGCGAGGGGGGCGACCCGGAGCGGCTGATGCCTTTCGACATGTTCCCGCGCGTCTTCGCGCAGGACGAATGGCGGCGGCTGGAGCGCGGCGTGATCCAGCGCGCCAAGGCGCTGAACGCGTTTCTGGCCGATGTCTACGCGCGCGGCGAGATCGTGCGCGCCGGCCTGGTGCCGCGTGATCTGGTCTACCGCAACGAGGCCTATGAGGCCGCGATGGTGGGTTTCACGCCGCCGCGCGGGGTGTTCAGCCATATCGTCGGTGTGGATCTGGTGCGCACCGGGCCGGATGAATTCTTCGTGCTCGAGGACAATTGCCGCACGCCGTCGGGCGTGTCCTACATGCTGGAAAACCGCGAGATCATGATGCGGCTGTTTCCGGGGCTGTTCCGCGAAAACCGGATTGCCCCGGTGGACAGCTATTCCGAGGAGTTGCGGCGCACGCTGGCCTCGGTCGCCCCGCCAAAATGCGAGCGCGATCCGACCATCGTGATCCTGACGCCTGGAGCCTACAACTCGGCCTATTACGAGCACAGCTTTCTGGCCGACCTGATGGGGGTGGAACTGGTCGAGGGGCAGGACCTGTTCGTCGAGGGCGAATACGTCTGGATGCGCACCACCGAAGGCCCGCAGCGCGTGGACGTGATCTATCGCAGGATCGACGATGCCTTCATCGACCCGCTGTGCTTCCGCCCCGATTCGATGCTGGGCGTGCCGGGGTTGATGGATGTCTACCGCTCGGGCGGGGTGACGATATGTTCGGCGCCGGGGGCGGGGGTGGCCGATGACAAGGCGATCTATTGCTTCGTTCCCGAAATGGTGCGCTTCTACCTGGGCGAGGAGCCGATCCTGCAGAACGTGCCGACCTGGCAGTGCGGGACGGCGGAGGATCTGAAATACGTGCTGGCCCATCTGCCCGAACTGGTTGTCAAGGAGGTGCACGGCTCGGGCGGTTACGGGATGCTGGTGGGGCCGAAGGCCACGCGCGAGCAGGTCGAGAGCTTTCGGGTGCGCATCGAGGAGAGCCCCGGCAATTACATCGCCCAGCCGACGCTTTCGCTCTCGACCTGCCCGACCTTCGTGGACGAGGGCGTGGCGCCGCGCCATGTGGACCTGCGGCCCTATTGCCTGGTCGGCGAGCGGGTCACGCTGGTGCCCGGCGGGCTGACCCGGGTGGCGATGAAGGAGGGCTCGCTGGTGGTGAACTCGAGCCAGGGCGGGGGTGTCAAGGATACATGGGTGCTGTCGGAATGAGCATGCGGGCTGTGCGGCAGGTTGCGTGTCAGTCTGCGTGTCAGTCTGGGCGGGGGGCTGCCGCCCCCGTCCGCGCGGGGCGCGGACTCCCCCGCGGGTATTTTGGGCAAGATGAAGCCGGGGGCGGGGCATGCTGAGCCGGACGGCGACCAATCTGTTCTGGCTGGCGCGCTACATGGAGCGGGCCGAGACGGCGGCACGGCTGATGGCGGTGGGCGAGCGCATGTCGCTGATCCCCAGCACCTGCGGGTCGGGCTATCGCAGCGAGTGGGTGCCGCTGTTGCAGGCCAATGGCAGCTTTGCCATGTTCGAGGCCAAGTACCGCGACCCGGTGCAGCGCAATGTCGAGAGCTTCATGTTCTTTGACCGCGACAATCCGGGCTCGGTCGCGTCCTGTGTTTCGGCGGCGCGCGAAAACGCGCGGATCGTGCGCACGGCGCTGACCAGTCAGGTCTGGGACGCGCTCAACACCGCCTATCAGGAGTTGATGGCGCTGGAGCGGACCGAACGCTCGGGCCTCCCGCTGACGCGGCTGACGGACTGGACCCTGCGCAATTGCGCGCTGGTGCGCGGGGCGATTGATGCGACACAGTTGCGCAATGATGGGCATGATTTCATGAACATTGGCTATTATCTGGAGCGCGCGGATAACACCGCGCGGCTGGTGGATGTGAAATACTATGTGCTGCTGCCGCGCGTGGACTTCGTGGGCTCGGGGCTGGACAATTACCAGTGGACCACGCTTCTGCGCGCGCTCTCGGCGCATCGGGCCTTTCACTGGGCCTATGGTGGCGAGGTGACGGCGGCCAAGATCGCGCATTTCCTGATCCTGAACCGGCAGTCGCCACGCTCGCTGCTGACCAGCGTGCAAGGCGCGTGCGACCATCTGGACCGGCTGGCGCGCCGTTACGGGCGGACGACGCGGGCGCAGACGCAGGCGCGCGCGATGCTGGCGGGGCTGGCGGAACTGAGCATCGACGAGGTGTTCGACGACGGGTTGCACGAGTTCCTGACCCGGTTCATCGGTGATATCTCGGACCTTGGCGGTGCGGTGTTCGACACTTACCTGAGCGGAGATCTGCGATGATCCTGACCATCGCGCATGACACGGTGTATCGCTATGATCAGCCCATGCGCGGGGTGGTCCAGAGCCAGCGGCTGACCCCGGCCCGGTTTGACGGCCAGCGGGTGATCGACTGGGTGGTTGAAGTGCGGGGGGATGACGGCGCGCAGATCGTCCAGGGCGGCGGGTTCCGCGACGGGGCGGGCGACTGGGTGCAGGGCTGCACGGTCGTCGGCCCGGTGCGCGAGGTCGTGGTTTCGGTCCGGGGCATGGTGGAGACCACCAACCTGTCCGGCGTGCTGCGCGGGCACCGCGAGCGTATCCGCCCCGAGGTGTATCTGACTTGCACGCCCGCGACGGCGGCGGATTCGGGGTTGCGCGACCTGGCGCAGGACGCCACCGTCGGGATCGGTGGCGCGCTGGACCGCGCCCATGCGCTGGCCGGGGCCATCCGCAAGGCCATCGTCTATCGCCCCGGCGTGACCGAGGCGCATACCACCGCCGCCGAGGCGCTGGCGCTGGGCGAAGGGGTGTGCCAGGACCATGCGAATGCGATGGTCGGGGCCGCGATCAGCCTCGGCATGCCGGCGCGCTATGTCTCGGGCTACCTGCAGGCGACCGAGGACGGCGCCCCGCACGAGGCTGCGCATGCCTGGGCCGAGGTCTGGGTGCCGGACCTGGGGTGGGTCGGCTTCGATGCCTCGAACGGTGTCTGCCCGGATGACCACTATGTGCGGCAGGGCTCGGGGCGGGATGCGCGCGAGGCGGCGCCCATCCGCGGCATTGCGCGCGGTCCGGGCCGCGAGGAGATGGACGTGAAGGTTGCGGTCGAGGTGGCGCAACAGTAAGCCGGGCCTCAGCCCTTCGGGCGGGCGGGAATGAAGAGGCAAAGCGCATGACCTATTGCGTCGGGCTGCTGCTGCGGCAAGGGATCGTGCTGTTGTCGGACACGCGGACCAATGCCGGGCTGGACAATATCGCCACCTATCGCAAGATGTTTGTGTTCGAGGAGCCAGGCGAGCGGGTCATCGCCATCCTGACGGCGGGCAGCCTGTCGGTGACGCAGACCACGCTGGCGCGACTGGAGGAGGCCGTGCAGGACGACAGCGGCGAGGCGCCCAGCATCCTGTCCGCGCCGACCATGCTGCAGGTCGCCGAGATCGTCGGTCGCACGCTCAATGCCGTGGGGCAGGACGTGGCGCAGAAGCTCGACAGCATGGGGCAGGGGGCCAGCGCCTCGCTGATCGTGGCGGGGCAGCGCAAGGGCGGGGCGATGCGGATGTTTCTGGTCTACCCCGAGGGCAATTTCATCGAGGCGACCGAGGACACGCCCTATCTGCAGATCGGCGAGCACAAGTATGGCAAGCCGATCCTGGACCGCGTGATCAAGCCGGACACGCCGCTGGCCGATGCCGAGAAGGCGGTGCTATTGTCGATGGACAGCACCTTGCGGTCGAACCTGTCGGTAGGGATGCCGCTGGATCTGGCGGTGATCGAGCGCGATGCCTGCCGGGTGCGCAGCCAGCGCCGGATCGAGGCCGGGGACGCGGGGTTCGCGGCCATGTCCGAGGCCTGGTCGCAGGCATTGCGCGAGGCGTTCCGGCGCATCACGCTGTAAGACGCAACGTGGAATGACATACGTGGAAGGCGCCCCCAGGGTGTCCCTTACGCCCGCGCGCCCCGACACCCTTCGGGGGCGCCGCCCCTGCCTGCGCAGGGGCGGAATTGCCGGGCTCTGCGGCTTGGCACCCCAAATTGGCCCGGCGCTGGCTCACGGGGCGCGCGCGGACGTGATCGGACAGCGGAATCAGCGGCTTCCGGCGTGCACTGGCCGCGTGCTAAGCTTTGCATCGGAAATCGCCGCGGAGGAGAACCATGCGCTGGCTTGTGCGTCTCTTGGGTGTTGTGGTGTCGCTGGCGCTGCTGGCGGGGCTGGCGCTGTTCCTGATCCCCACCGAGCGCATTGCCGGGCTGGTGGCGCAGCGTTTTGCCGCCGAGACCGGGCGCGAACTGGTGATCGAGGGGGTAGTACGCCCCTCGATCTATCCGTTGATCGGCGTGCGCATGGAAGAGGTGCGTCTGGCCAATGCCGACTGGTCGGACGCGCCGACCATGGTGCGGGCCGAGGTAGTGGACGTCGGCCTCGATGTGGCCGCGCTCTGGGCAGGGGATATCGTGATCCGGCGGCTGGAGTTGCGCGCGCCCGACGTGCTGCTGGAGCGCAATGCCGCGGGGCAGGAGAATTGGGCGATCTCCTGGGGTGCTGTCTCGGACCCGGCGCCGGACGAGCCGACCTCCGACGCCCCGGCGCCCGCGCGGACCCTGGCGCTTGATCTGGCCGAAATCAGCGACGGACGCTTGCGGTTCCGGGACGCCGGTGCCGGGATCGACATGGTGGCCGAGGCGGTGGCCGGCACGCTGCGGCTGCCCGCGCTGGACCGCGAAGCCAGCCTGCGGCTGAGCGGGCGCATGAACGGCCAGCCTTTTACGGTGCAGGCACAGGCGGGTCAGCCCGGCGCGCTTCTGGACGGGCGGGTGAGCGCCGTGGCGTTGAGCGGCGAGGCGGCGGGGGCCTCTTTCGGGTTCGACGGCCGCGCGGGCGGAACCCCGCTGGCGCTTGAGGGGCAGGTCGATCTGGACCTGCCAGCGCTGGGTCCGGTGCTGGCGTTTCTGGGCCAGAGCGGGGCGGACCTGCCGCAGGGTGTGGCGCCGCTGCGTTTCTCGGGGGCGGTGACGCGCGCGGCCTCGGGCACGATCCATGCGCGAGAGGCGCGGCTGCGCGCCGGGGCGAATGCGCTGAGCGGGGCCGCCGACCTGCGGTTGGACGGGGCCCGCCCGCAACTGACTGCGCAACTGAGTGCGGAGGCGCTGGACCTGCGGCCCTTGACCGGGGGCGGGAATGGTGCTGGGCACAATGGCGCGCCGGGCTGGTCCCGCGCGCCCCTGAACCTGGCCGCGCTGGGGGCGTTGGATGCGGATGTGACGCTTTCGGCGCCGTCGATCGAGACCGGGGCGGTGCGGCTGGGACCGACCCGGTTGGGGCTCAGGATCAACAACGCTCGCGCGGTGTTCGATCTGCGCGAGGTACGGCTCTTCGATGGCGGGCTTTCGGGCGAGTTCGTGCTGAACGGGCGCGGCGGGGGCTCGGTGGGCGGCGATCTGCGCGCCTCGGACGTGGCGCTGTTGCCGCTCCTGCGCGATCTGGCTGGGGTTGAACGGTTGCAAGGGCAGGGCAGCGCGCAGGTGCGGTTCCTGGGCGTGGGCAATTCCATGCACGCGATCATGAGCAGCCTGTCGGGCGAGGGGCGGATCGATCTGGGGCAGGGGGAGATCCTGGGCCTCGACCTGGCGGGGATGCTGCGCACGCTGGACATGAGCTACATGGGCGAAGGGGCGCGCACGGTCTATGACCGCGTGACCGGCAGCTTCACCATGGACGGGGGCGTGCTGCGCAATGATGACCTGCGGCTGGAGGCCTCGCGGCTGAGCGTGTCCGGGCGCGGGACGGTGGGGATCGGCGAGCGGGTGCTGAACTACCGCGTGGTCCCGGAAGCGATGCGCGACCCCGAGACGGGGGATGCGCTGCGCGTGCCGCTGCTGATCACCGGGCCATGGGACGCGCCGCGCTTCCGGCTGGACCTGGAAGCGCTGGCCGAGGAGCGGCTGCGCGAAGAGGCGGCGCGGCTGGAGGAACTGGCCCGCGAAGAGGCGCGGCGACGCGAGGAAGAACTGCGCGAACGCGCCGAGCGGGAGCTGCAGGACCGGCTGGGCGTCGAGCGCGAGGAGGGCGAATCGCTCGAGGATGCGGCGCGGCGGCGGCTGCAGGACGAGATCGGGCGCGGGCTGGGGCGGCTTCTCGGCAGCGATTGAAGGGGGCGGGTGTGTCGACCCCGCCTGATCAGTCCTTGTTGAGGCTGGCGAAGAGGGTCCCGCGCCGGACCAGATCGGTCAGGAGCGGCGCAGGGGTCCAGAAGAACGGATCTTCAGCGGCGAAGCCTTCGATCCGGGTCAGCAGAGCGTCCAGCCCCTGCGTGTCGGCCCAGTGCATCGGTCCGCCGCGCCAGCGCGGGAAGCCGTAGCCCAGCAGCAGTGTCACATCCACGTCGAGCGGTCGGCGGGCGATGCCTTCGCCGACGATCCGCGCGCCTTCGTTGACCATGGCGGCCATGTAACGCGCGACGATCTCCTCGGCCTCGAAGGCGCGTGGGGTGATGCCGCGTTCTGCGCGCTCGGCGGCGATCAGGGGGGGGACGTCCGGGTTGGGGGCGGGGCTGTCCCCGTCATGCAGGTAGTAGCCGCGCCCGCGCTTGCGGCCGAGCCAGCCGCGATCGACCATCGCATCGCCCCAGCGCGGGACGCGTTCGCGCTTGTCGCGCGTGGGGGCCAGCCGCGCCCGTGTGGCCGCGCCGATGTCCAGCCCGGCGAGGTCCTGCACTGCAAAGGGACCCATTGCCAGGCCGAAATTCTCCAGCGCCGCATCGACCTCCCATGGGCTGGCGCCATCCAGCACCATGTGATCGGCGGCGGTGCGGCAGGCCAGCAGGATGCGGTTGCCGATGAACCCGTCGCAGACGCCCGCGCGCACCGCCACCTTGTCCAACCGCCGCGCCAGCGCAAAGCCGGTGGCCACGACCTCGGGCGCGGTCTGCGCGGGCACCACCACCTCCAGCAGCCGCATGACATGGGCAGGGGCGAAGAAATGCAGCCCCAGCACATCCGCCGGGCGGGTTGTGGCGGCGGCGATGGCGTCGATGTCCAGATACGAGGTATTGGTCGCCAGCACCGCACCGTGGCGGCAGTGGCGGTCCAGTCCAGTGAAGACCGCGCGCTTGGCCTCCATGGATTCGAACACGGCTTCGATGACCAGATCGGCCTCGGCCAGCGCGGTGTAATCCGTCGCGGTGCGGAAGGCGTGGGCCAGTCGGCGGTCGCGCGCCTCGGCGTCCAGCTTGCCGCGTTTCACCGCGCCCGCCAGCAGCCCCGACACGGTGTCGCGGGCGCGCGTGGCGGCCTCCGTGTCCCGTTCCACCAGCGTCACGTCCAGCCCCGCCCGCAGCGCCGCCCCCGCGATGCCGCTGCCCATGGTGCCGCCGCCGACGATGCCGATGCGGTCATGCGCACGGGGGGTCTGATCGCGGAGTTCGGGCAGGCGGGGGGCCGCGCGTTCGGCGAGGAAGGCATGGACCAGCGCGGCGCGCTGCGGGCTGTCCATCAGCTTCAGGAAATACCGCCGCTCCAGCGCCAGCGCGTCGTCGAAAGGCAGCGCCGCGCCCTGCACGA